>NZ_JBEXXK010000017.1:0-189529 GCF_040630405.1 Streptomyces sp. NPDC005811 | reverse complement strand
TCCACCCCGAAGGGCTTCATCGTTCGACTTGCATGTGTTAAGCACGCCGCCAGCGTTCGTCCTGAGCCAGGATCAAACTCTCCGTGAATGTTTACTCGGCCAGTAAATTAATACAGCCGGTGCACACACACGAGAGCGGAACAGTCGGAGGAATGATCCGACCGTTCACAGCGTCCTCGCTGTGTTTTTTCAAAGGAACCTCATCCTCGGCTATCACTGCCGGGGACGGGGTATCAACTAATCTGGCGTTGATTTTTGGCACGCTGTTGAGTTCTCAAGGAACGAAAGCTTCCTTTGTACTTGCCTGAGAGACTCTCTCAGGTTTTCCTCCGGGCTTCCCTTCGGTCTTGCGTTTCCGACTCTATCAGATCTTTTCTCGATCCGATTTCCTCGGCGCTTTCCAGGTTCCCGCTTTTGTTTCGCGGTTTCCTTTCCGGCGGTTCCGACTTTATCAGAAGTTCCGGGCCGGTCTGACCGGCGGTGGTTTTCCGATTCATCGGGGGGCTTCTGCGGAATCAATGTTCCGAGCTGCCGATAGATTTTCACTGCTGCCGACCGGACCAGATCCAGTTCCAGGCAACTGTTCGAATCTACCTCCCCGCGCACTCCGTGTCAACGGCTTTTGCGGGAACGAGGAGGACACTAGCAGTTCACCGGGGCGGTTCGCACATCAGGCGGCTGTCGGCACGGTCGCGCTGCGCTCGGCTTCCTCGACGTCGCCCGTGTCTCCCGCGCGTGCCGCTCTGCCGCCGAGGACATACACGTACCCGAGGAAGGCCAGCTCGGCGGTGACGCCGATGCTGATGCGGGCCCAGGTGGGCAGGCCCGACGGGGTGACGAAGCCTTCGATGGCGCCGGAGACGAAGAGGATCAGGGCGAGGCCGATCGCCATCGCGATCGCGGCTCTGCCTTCTTCCGCGAGGGCCGTGCGGCGGGAGCGCGGGCCGGGGTCGATGACGGTCCAGCCGAGGCGGAGACCGGTGCCGGCGGCGACGAAGACCGCGGTCAGTTCGAGCAGGCCGTGCGGGAGCACCAGGCCGAGGAACGTGTCGAGTCGGCCCGCCGAGGACATGAGGCCGGCGCCGATGCCGAGGTTGAGCATGTTCTGGAAGAGGATCCAGAGCACCGGAAGTCCCAGGAAGACGCCCAGGACCAGGCACATCGCGGCGGCCTGGGCGTTGTTCGTCCACACCTGGGCGGCGAACGAGGCGGCCGGGTGGCTGGAGTAGTACGTCTCGTACTGGCCGCCGGGTCGGGTGAGCTCGCGCAGTTCGTCGGGGGCCGCGATGGAGGCCTGTACTTCCGGATGGGTGGCGATCCACCAGCCCAGGAGGGCGGCGACGGCGGTGGAGAGGAGTGCGGTGGGGACCCACCAGTGGCGCGAGCGGTAGACGGCGGCCGGGAAGCCCTCGGTGAGGAAGCGGGTGACATCGCGCCAGGAGGCCCGGCGGGTTCCGACGACGGCGCTACGCGCGCGTGCCACGAGCTGGGTGAGCCGGCCGGTCAGCTGGGGGTCGGGGGCTATGGACTGGATCAGGGAGAGGTGGGTGGCGGTGCGTTGGTAGAGGGTGACGAGTTCGTCCGTCTCGGCGCCGGTGAGGCGGCGGCGTCGCCGTAGGAGGGCGTCGAGGCGGTCCCATTCGGCTCGGTGCGCGGAGACGAAGACGTCGAGGTCCATCGGTGTGCCTGCTCCTCGGCTGTGCGTCGGCTGCCGGTGGGGTGTATCAGGTTGTCGTACTGCGGCGCGATGTGCGTTCAGCTTGGCAGACTGGCTGTTCCAGGGGCAGGTCGGGAAGGGGCGGCGGGCGTGAGTGAGCTGGTGACGGGTGAGGCGGTGGCGCTGGAGCTGCAGCCCGCCAGGCTGCCCAGCAGGGCGCTGGCCCTGTTGCTGGACCTGGTCGTGGTGCTGGTCGTCTATGTGGTCGTGAGTGTCGTTCTGGTGCTGTCGACGGCCTCGTTGGACGACGCGGCGCGGACGGCGGTGTCCATCGCCACGTTCCTGCTGGTTCTGGTGGGTGGGCCGATCGCGGTGGAGACGCTCAGCCATGGGCGGTCGCTGGGGAAGTCGGCGTGCGGGTTGCGGGTGGTGCGGGACGACGGGGGGCCGATCCGGTTCCGGCATGCGCTGGTGCGGGGTGCGCTCGGGCTGGTGGAGATTCTGCTGACGTTCGGGGTGGTGGCGTGTGTCGCGTCGCTGGTGTCGGCGCGGGGGCGGCGGCTCGGTGACGTGTTCGCCGGAACGCTGGTGGTGCGGGAGCGGGTGCCGGCTGCCCGGGGTGGTTTCGTGCCGCCTCCTCCGCCGTGGCTGGCCGGGCGGTTCCAGGATCTTGATCTTTCGGCGGTGCCGGACGGGCTGTGGTTGGCGATCCGCCAGTACCTGGGGCGGATGAACCAGCTGGATCCGCAGGTGGGCTGGGCGATGGCGGGGCGGCTGGCGGAGGAGCTGGCCGGGCGGACCGGGGTGCCGGTGCAGCCGGGTGTGCCGCCGGCCGCGTATCTGGCGGCGGTGGTGCAGGAGCGGCAGGTCCGGGAGGCGCGGCGGATGTTCGGGGGCGGTCCGGCCGTGGGGGGTCCTGTCGCCGGTGGGGCGGGTGGGGGCTTCGGGCCTGCGCCGTCGTACGGGCCTGCTGTGCCGCCGGGGCCCTCTTCTCCGGGCGGTGCCGCCGTGCCGGGTGATGTGGCGGGCGCGGAGGGGTTGTCCGTGGGGGCGGAGGGCTCGGAGCGTGGTCGGGGTACCGGGTTCGTGCCGCCCGCGTAGGGGCTGGGGTGTCGGGTTCAGGTGAACGTCGACGGCGGTGATTCGAGGTCCTCGAGTTCGATGCCGGGGGCTGCGAGGACGACGTCGCCGGCGAGGTGCACGGTGTGCTGTTCGCCGGTGTCCAGCGCTGTGACCTGGTAGGCGTCCACGGTCAGGGGGGCGTTGTCAGTGGGGTGTGTTTCGCTGTTGATCAGGGCCCAGGACTGGTCGACGGTGCGGGGGGCGAGGACCGGGTCGGTGAAGGCGACGAGACGGACGCGGGTGGCCGCGGTGGAGGGGGTGAGGCGCAGGAGACGGGTGATGGCGACGAGGAAGGCGGGTGAGGTGCCGGTGAAGGCGTGAGCGGGGACGTTGCCTTCGGTGGCGTGGGTGCCGGTGGGGTCGGTGCGGACCCAGGTGACGCCGTCCAGGGCGGCGCCGCGGACCTGCCAGCTGCTCGCGTGGAGTTCCAGGCGGAGGGGGCGGCCGAGGTCGTCGAGGGTGAGGTCGACGGAGCCGGTGTGTGCGCCGGTGGGGGTGGTCAGCTGGGAGACGTAGCGCCAGCCGGAGGGGCCGGGGGCGCACTGGAAGTGTTCGTGTGCGAGGAGGGTGTGATCGTGGGGGTCGAGGAGTGCATAGCGGCCGCGGGGCATGGGGGTCCTGGGGTGTGACGGGTTGGTCGGGGCGCCGCGGCGGTCCGGCCGAGGGGCCGAAGGGACAGGCCCCCGACACGGGGGTGCGGGGGCCTGTCTCCGGGGTGTTGCTGCTCGCTGGTGCGGCTGCGGGCGGGGGGCCCGCTGCCGGATCAGTAGCGGTAGTGGTCCGACTTGTACGGGCCGTCGACCTCGACGCCGATGTAGGAGGCCTGCTCCGGGCGCAGCGTCGTCAGCTTGACGCCGAGGGAGTCGAGGTGGAGGCGGGCGACCTTCTCGTCGAGGTGCTTGGGCAGCGTGTAGACGCCGACCGGGTACTCGTCGGGCTTGGTGAACAGCTCGATCTGGGCCAGGGTCTGGTCCGCGAAGGAGTTGGACATCACGAACGAGGGGTGGCCGGTGGCGTTGCCCAGGTTCAGCAGGCGGCCCTCGGACAGGATGATGATCACCTTGCCGTCGGGGAAGGTCCAGGTGTGGACCTGGGGCTTGACCTCGTCCTTGACGATGCCGGGGATCTTGGCGAGGCCGGCCATGTCGATCTCGTTGTCGAAGTGGCCGATGTTGCCGACGATGGCCTGGTGCTTCATCTTGGCCATGTCGGCGGCCATGATGATGTCCTTGTTGCCGGTCGTGGTGATGAAGATGTCGGCCTTGTCGACGACCTCGTCGAGGGTGGTGACCTGGTAGCCGTCCATCGCGGCCTGGAGGGCGCAGATGGGGTCGATCTCGGTGACGATGACGCGGGCGCCCTGGCCGCGGAGGGACTCGGCGCAGCCCTTGCCGACGTCGCCGTAGCCGCAGACGACGGCGGTCTTGCCGCCGATGAGGACGTCGGTGGCGCGGTTGATGCCGTCGATGAGGGAGTGGCGGCAGCCGTACTTGTTGTCGAACTTCGACTTGGTCACGGCGTCGTTGACGTTGATCGCCGGGAAGAGGAGGGCGCCGTCGCGCTGCATCTCGTACAAGCGGTGGACGCCGGTGGTGGTCTCCTCGGTGACGCCGCGGATCTCCGAGGCGAGCTGGGTCCACTTCTGGGAGCCGTCGGTGATGGTGCGGTTGAGGAGTTCGAGGATGACGCGGTGCTCGTCGTTCTCGGCGGTGTCGACGGAGGGGACCTTGCCGGCCTTCTCGTACTCGACGCCCTTGTGGACGAGGAGGGTGGCGTCGCCGCCGTCGTCGAGGATCATGTTCGGGCCGCCGGTGGGGCTGTTCGGCCAGGTCAGGGCCTGCTCCGTGCACCACCAGTACTCTTCCAGGGTCTCGCCCTTCCAGGCGAAGACGGGGACGCCCTGCGGGTTGTCGGGCGTGCCGTTCGGGCCGACCGCGATGGCTGCGGCGGCGTGGTCCTGGGTGGAGA
Source organism: Streptomyces sp. NPDC005811 (assembly GCF_040630405.1). NCBI lineage: Bacteria > Bacillati > Actinomycetota > Actinomycetes > Kitasatosporales > Streptomycetaceae > Streptomyces > Streptomyces sp. NPDC005811. The sequence goes on along the minus strand of NZ_JBEXXK010000017.1, from coordinate 184,782 downwards.
AGATGTTGCAGGAGACCCAGCGGACCTCGGCGCCCAGGGCGACCAGGGTCTCGATCAGGACGGCGGTCTGCACGGTCATGTGCAGCGAGCCCATGATCCGGGCGCCGGCGAGCGGCCGGCTGGCGGCGAACTCCCTGCGGATGGACATCAGGCCGGGCATCTCGTGCTCGGCGAGGGTGATCTCCTTGCGGCCGAAGGCGGCCAGGGAGAGGTCGGCGACCTTGAAGTCCTGTCGGTTGTCGACAGTCGTCATGGTGAGCTGCTCCTCGGTGGTTGGTTCGAGGTGTGGGTAGGGCTGGTCTGCGCGGCGGCGGACACAGGGGTGCCCTCAGGGGACACAGGCATGCCCGCGTGTGCGCAGCGCAGTCCGTCGGAGGCCCTCTCTCCCTCGGTCGGTCCGCTTCGGGACCGCCCGACCGCCATCAGCAGCGACGTCTGGCTCCCGTCCAAGCTACACCGGAGGTGGCGGGCGGCCCCAGTCCGTCGGCGATCGGATCGCGCCGTTCGGGGGTGGTGAGGGGGGAAGGCGGCAGGGCCCGCCGGTGGTGCGGCGGGCCCTGCCGGGGAGGTGTCGGGGGTGGTCAGTGGTCGGCGGGGTGGCGGTCGGGGCCGCCGGGGGTGGCCTCGGGGTCGGGGCCCTTGGCGGCTTCGGCCTCGCTGTAGATGTCGGGTTCGAGGTAGATGACGCGGGCGATGGGGACGGCTTCGCGGATGCGGGCCTCGGCGGCGTCGATGGCGGTGGCGACCTGGGCGGCGGTGTCGTCGTGCCGGACGGCGATCTTGGCGGCGACGAGGAGTTCCTCGGGGCCGAGGTGGAGGGTGCGCATGTGGATGATGCCGGTGACGGTGCGGCCGTCGACGAGGGCGGTTTCGATCTTCTGGACGTCTTCGAGGCCGGCGGCCTCGCCGAGGAGGAGGGACTTGGTCTCGGCGGCGAGGACGAGGGCGATCAGGACGAGGAGGATGCCGATGCAGACGGTGCCGATGCCGTCCCAGATGCCGTCGCCGGTGAGGAGGGCGAGGCCGACGCCGCCGAGGGCGAGGACCAGGCCGATGAGGGCGCCGAAGTCCTCGAGGAGGACGACGGGGAGTTCGGGGGCCTTGGCGCGGCGGATGAACTGGGACCAGGAGAGGGAGCCGCGGAGGTCGTTGGACTCCTTGATGGCGGTGCGGAAGGAGAAGCCCTCGGCGATGATCGCGAAGACGAGGACGCCGACCGGCCAGTACCAGTGCTCGATCTCGTGGGGGTGCTTGATCTTCTCGTAGCCCTCGTAGATGGCGAACATGCCGCCGACGGAGAAGAGGACGATGGAGACGAGGAAGGCGTAGATGTAGCGCTCGCGGCCGTAGCCGAAGGGGTGCTGGGGGGTGGCTTCGCGCTGGGCCTTCTTGCCGCCGACGAGGAGGAGGGCCTGGTTGCCGGAGTCGGCGAGCGAGTGGACGCCTTCGGCGAGCATCGAGGAGGAGCCGCTGAAGGCGAACGCCACGAATTTGGATGCCGCGATGGCGAGGTTGGCGCCGAGTGCCGCCACGATCGCCCTGGTGCCGCCTGACGCGCTCATGTGTTCGCGTTGTCCCTTCGCCTCACGTACGTGTGTCGTACGTCCTGTTCGCCGTCCGGGGTCTCTTTGCCCGGCCTTTGCCGGTGGGTCATTGTTGCAGCCCTGTCCGGCGGCGGTTCGTCAGGTGTCCACCCGCGCGGTCAGACAATCACCGTGGCGCGGAAGAGGGTTCCGGTGCCGGACACCTCGGCCTTCTCGCCGGCGGGGACGAAGACCGACTGGCCGGGGGCGAGTTCGTGTTCTCCGGCGCGGACGGTTCCGGCGGTGCAGAGGAGGATCTGCGGGGTCTCGCGGGTGAGGTCGTGGGGGGCGGAGCCCTCGGGGAGGACGTACCGGGAGAGGCGGAATTCGTCGATGGGGGTCTCGTAGACCTCTTCGCCGTCGGGGGAGGCCTCGGGGCGCAGGACGCCGGGGTCGCCGGGTTCGAAGCGGACGATGCGCAGGAGTTCGGGGACGTCGACGTGCTTGGGGGTGAGGCCGCAGCGCAGGACGTTGTCGGAGTTGGCCATGATCTCGACGCCGAGGCCGTCGAGGTAGGCGTGCGGGATGCCGGCGCCGAGGAAGAGGGCTTCGCCGGGCTGGAGCCGGACGTGGTTGAGGAGCATGGCGGCGATGACGCCGGGGTCGCCGGGGTAGTGGTGGGCGATGCCGGCGTAGGGGGTGTAGTCGCCGCCGAGGCGGTCGCAGGCGGCCGCGGCGGCCGTGACGGTGTGTGCCATGTCGTCGGGGTCGGCGGTGAGGACGGCGGTGAGGACCTCGCGCAGGGCGGCTTCCTCGGGGTGGGCGTGCAGGAGGTCGACGTACGGCTTGAGGGAGTCGACGCCGAGGCCGTCGAGGAGGGCGGCGGCCTGGAGGGGGTGGCGGAAGCCGCACAGGCCGTCGAACTCGGTGAGGGCGCAGATGAGTTCGGGCTTGTGGTTGGCGTCCTTGTAGTTGCGGTGGGGGGCGTCCACGGGGATGCCGCGGCGTTCCTCGTCGGCGTAGCCCTCCTGGGCCTGGGCGAGGTCGGGGTGGACCTGGAGGGAGAGGGGGGCGCCGGCGGCGAGGAGTTTGAGGAGGAAGGGCAGGCGGGGGCCGAAGCGGGCGACCGCGCGGTCGCCGAGTTCGTGCTGCGGGTCGGTGTCGATCACCTCGACGAGGGTGCCGCGTCCGGTGCGGGAGGGGGCGCCGGGGTGGGCGCCCATCCACATCTCCGCCTGGGGTTCGCCGGTCGGCTCGGTGCCGAGGAGGTGCGGGAGGGCGGTGGGGGAACCCCAGGCGTAGGGGCGGATGGTGTTGTCGAGGCGGTCCATCGGGTTCTCTGCCTGTCTGTCCGGCGCTGCGTGTCTGGTGGTGCTGTGGTGGGGCCCGCGCGGTACGCGCGTGTGGGGCTCCAGATCAGGCTTGTGAGGCGAGCGCCAGGTAAACGGCGGCGAAATCCGTGGTGGCGATCAGTTCGGCGAGGGTGACGAGTTCGTCGCCGTCGTCGGGTTCGAGCTCGCTGATCGGGGTGTCGTGGCTGAGGGCCAGGTCGCGGGCGGAGGGGGCGGCGGTGAGGCCGCCGAGGGGGCGGTCGCGCAGCAGCACCACGCGCGCGTGCAGGGCGGGGGCTTCCTCGACGCGGTCGCGGAAGAAGTCGTCGGGGTCGGCGCTGGCGGCGAGGGGGCCGGCGAGGAGGGCGCTGTGCTCGGCGAGCGCCTCGGGGAGCTCGGCGACGACGGCGGGGCGGCCGGCGAGTTCGGCGAGGGCGGAGGCGAAGCGGCGGCCTGCGGGGCCGGCGGAGACGCCTTCGGTCCAGATCACCGGGAGGGCGTCGGCGAGTTCGGCGGCCAGGGTCTTCGCCGGGTTGCTGTAGGTGGCGATGGCGGGGCCGCAGCGTTCGGCGACCTGGTCGAGGCGGTCGGCGACCTTCTCGAGGGCGTCGGCGGGGGCGGAGAGCAGCGCGATGCGGTCGAGGAGCGCGAGGAGGGGGGTGAACAGGGCCCACAGGACGCCGGGGGCGGAGGCGGCGACGGGGGGCTGTTCGTCGTGTTCGTACGGGGCGGTCGCCATCGGTACGAAGAGGCCGTGCGCGGCGTCGGCGGCGTCGGTGAGGGGGGTGCGGGCGGGGGCCACGGCGACGACGGTGCAGCCTCGGCGGTAGGCCTGCTCGGCGAGGAGGGCGAGGCCGGGTTCGGTGCCGTCGGGGGTGGCGATGAGGAGGAGGTCGACGGAGCCGGCCCAGCCGGGGAGTTCCCAGCGCAGGGCGCCCGCGGCGGGGGCGACGCCGCTGGGGGCGAGGCGGATGACGGGGCAGGCGGCGCCGGCGAGGGTGCCGAGGAGGTCGGCGACACAGGTGGCGGCGGCGCCGGGGCCCGCGATGAGGATGGCGCGGGGGCGGCCGTCGGGCTTGAGACCGTTCACCCCGGCTTCGGCGGCGTGGCGGGCGGCGGTGCGGACGCGGGCGCCGGCTTCGGCGGCGCCGCGCAGGAGGGCGCGGCGGTCGGCCTCGGCGAGGGCCTCCGGCGTGTCGAGCAGTGAGTCGTCGAGCATGGCGGGGGTCTCCGATCGCCGGGGGGTCGTCGGGGTGCCGGTGGTGGTGGTACGGCGGTGCCGGCGGTCCGGGCCGGGCGGCGCGGGTGGGCCGGCGTCGCGGGGCGTGGTCGCGCGGGGTGGCGCGGCCTCGTCGTTACGCGGGGCGGCGGGCCTCGTCGACGAGGAGGACGGGGATGCCGTCGCGGACGGGGTACGCCAGACCGCAGTCCTGGCCGGTGCAGATCAGCTCCGCGTCCTGCTCCTTGAGGGGGGCGTGGCAGGCCGGGCAGGCGAGGATCTCCAGGAGGCCGGCTTCGAGCGGCATGAGGTGTCCCTTCGGGTGTGTGCGGGGGTGGCTGGATGTGCCTGGTCAGCGTACCGCCGGTGGGGGTGGGGTGGTGGGTGGTGCGGCCCCGCCGCCCTTGCCCGGGCGGGGCGGTGGGGCCGCAGGGTGCACGCCGCCCGGCCCGCGGAGCCCCGCGGGGCTCGTCAGGCGCGGATGATCGCCAGGGCCTCGTCCCTGATCTTCGTCATGGTGGGTTCGTCGCGGGCCTCGGCGTTGAGGCGCAGGAGGGGCTCGGTGTTGGAGGGGCGGACGTTGAACCACCAGTCGGGGGTGGAGACGGTGAGGCCGTCGAGTTCGTCGAGGGTGACGTCGGGGACGTCGGCGTAGGCGGCCTTGATCGCGGCGATGCGGTCCGCCTGGTCGGCGACGGTGGAGTTGATCTCGCCGGAGCCGGTGTAGCGGTCGTACGCGGCCACGAGGGAGGACAGGGGGCCGTTCTGGCCGCCGAGGGCCGCCAGGACGTGGAGGGCGGCGAGCATGCCGGTGTCGGCGTTCCAGAAGTCCTTGAAGTAGTAGTGGGCGGAGTGCTCGCCGCCGAAGATCGCGCCGTGGCGGGCCATCTCGGCCTTGATGAAGGAGTGTCCGACGCGGGTGCGGACGGGGCTGCCGCCGTGCTCCTCGACCACCTCGGGGACGGTCCGGGAGGTGATCAGGTTGTGGATGACGGTGCCCCGGCCGCCGTTGCGGGCGAGTTCGCGGACGGCGACCAGGGCCGTGATCGCGGACGGGGAGACCGGGTCGCCGTGTTCGTCGACGACGAAGCAGCGGTCGGCGTCGCCGTCGAAGGCGAGGCCGAGGTCGGCGGACTCCTCGCGGACGCGCTGCTGCAGGTCCACGAGGTTGGCCGGGTCGAGGGGGTTGGCCTCGTGGTTGGGGAAGGTGCCGTCGAGTTCGAAGTACAGGGGGACGACGGTCAGGGGCAGGCCGTCGAGCACGGTGGGGACGGTGTGGCCGCCCATGCCGTTGCCCGCGTCGACCACGACCTTCAGGGGGCGGAGGGAGGTCAGGTCGACGAGTGAGCGCAGGTACGCCGCGTAGTCCTGCAACGTGTCGGTGCGGGTGAGGGTTCCCGGCACGGCGGCGGGCTCGGGCGCGCCGGTGTCCGACCAGCGCTCCACGAGGGCGCGGATGTCCGCGAGGCCGGTGTCCTGGCCGACGGGGGCGGCGCCGGCGCGGCAGAGCTTGATGCCGTTGTACTGGGCGGGGTTGTGCGAGGCGGTGAACATGGCGCCGGGCAGGTTCAGGGCGCCGGAGGCGTAGTAGAGCTGGTCCGTGGAGCACAGGCCGATCTCGGTGACGTCGACGCCGAGTGCGGCGGCCCCGCGCGCGAAGGCGCCGCTCAGGCCGGGTGAGGAGGGGCGCATGTCGTGGCCGACGACGATCGCCTCGGCGTCGGTCACCCGGGCGAAGGCCGCGCCGAGGAGTGCGGCGAGGGACTCGTCCCACTGGTCCGGGACCACTCCGCGGACGTCGTACGCCTTCACGATCTGCGACAGATCAGCAGCCACGGGCCACCCTTCCTGGAAGTCCTGTTCAGTCGCCACAAACTACCCGGAAGGGTTCGGCGTCGGCTGTGCGCCCGCGCAGGGGAGCCGCAGAAGTAACCTTGCGCACCACATCCGGGGCACCGGCGGAAAGCGGTTTCGCGGGAGTCGGCCGGAGCGCGGGGCCCCGTGGGCGGCCCGGGACCGGGCGACGGGGCGTCAGAGGGTGCCGTGCGAAAGGGGCTTGCGGGGGCTCAGTTGTCCGGGGAGCGCAGGACGCGCAGGTGGCCGCGGCGGGCGACCTCCATCGGGTCCGCGCCGCGTCCGCCGCCACCGGCCTGTGCCGCGCGTTCCTGCGGGCGGGCCGCTTCGCGGACGGCGTTGGCAAGCGCTTCCAGATCGTCTCCGCTGGGCCGTGCGGGAGCGGAGCCGTCGAGCAGCCGGACGACCTCCCAGCCGCGCGGGGCGGTGAGGCGCTCGGAGTGCTCGGCGCACAGGTCGTAGCAGTGGGGTTCGGCGTAGGTGGCGAGCGGGCCGAGGACCGCGGTCGAGTCGGCGTAGACGTACGTCAGCGTCGCGACGGCGGGTCGGCCGCAGGCGGTGCGCGAACAGCGACGTACAGGGCTCACGACGTTGGACGGTACCGCACTCTTGAGCGGGCCGCGACGACTCTCCACCAGGTCACTCCACCGTGTCGTGTTGTGAAACGCCCCACGGGCCTCTCCAGTCATACCCCGCTGACCTGCGCGAACACCAGTCATTGGCGAGAAGAAGACGAAGCCTCGTCTTCATCGGGCGGTACAAACAGCATCAATTGCCATGAGTTCACCGGTCTCGTAGAGATACGGAATCGAGCCCAACCTTGGCTGAAATGGTCATCCTGCGACAGGGGACGCGGGCCCGGCCGGACGGGTCCGGGATGCCGCGTGGGGCCGGACGGCAGGTCGCGGCGGGGTCTACCCTTCAGTAGTGATGGACAGCCCCGTACCGCCCCGTGCCGCAGGCCCCGGACCCCGCCGCCGTGATCGCCACGGCCGGGGCATGCGGGGACCGATCGCGCCCCCTCAGGTGCCGCTGGCCGCGAGCCGCGCCGACGCGTTCGCCGATCTGGTGCAGGACTCCGTGGAACGGCTGGAGCGGCGCTGGCCGCAGCTCGCCGAGATCGACTTCATGGTGCTCGAGGTGCCGCGCCCGGCCGCGGCCGGTGAGCCGTGGAACGACGAGGCGGTGCCTCTCGGCGGGACGGCTCCCGCGCGGGAGGGGCGGCGGGCGCGGGTGGTCGTCTACCGGCGCCCGGTCGAGATCCGCACCAAGGGGCGCGACGAACGGGCCGCGCTGGTGCACGAGGTGGTCGTGGAGCAGGTGGCGGAGCTGCTGGGACTGACCCCGGAGACGGTGGATCCGCGCTACGGCGACGAGGACTGACCACCGTCCCCCGGGCCGCCGGGCCGGGTGGTCCCGACCCGGCCGGGTCACTTCTGGAGGACCGCCATGTTCTCGTCCGCCTGGGGGACCTCGACCGTGCCCCGGTCGTCCGGGAGGGTCTGGATCGTGAAGCCCGGGACGCCCTCCGTGGTCGCCGCCAGGGTGCGGGCGGCGTAGACGGGGGTGTCGGTGAGGGGTTCGACGGTCAGGGCGAAGGTGCCCTTCAGGCCCGAGGGGACGGGGAGTTCGACGTCCTGGGTCGTACCGGACTTGATCGTGTACGTCTTGGTGGCGGCCGTTCCGCCCTCGCTGCCCGCGGACGCGGTGACCTTGACCTTGGCGGTGCCCTTGGGAGCGGTCAGGGAGAGGGTGGCGCCCTTGGCGGTGTTGTCGGCGGCGGACGCGCGCGTGCCGACCGGCGCGGACGCGGGGATGAACGCCGACTCCTGGCCGGTGCCCTTGCCACGCAGCACCCGTACGGCCGCGACGACCGGCACCGACCGGTCGGTGGGCGTCAGGACGATCGAGCCCGCCTCGCCGCGCGTGACGTCGCCGAGGTCGACAGCGGTCGTCATGCCTCCCTTGACGTGCACGGTCTCGTGTCCGGCCGGGGTGATCAGGCCGCTCGGGGAGGCGAGTTGGACCTTCAGGTCGGCGTCGGCGTCCCCCGGCGCGTAGGCGATGAGCCGGACCGCGGTGGCGTCCTTGGGGATGCCGGGGATGACCAGGTCGGGCGCCGGGTCGGTGGCGGCGGCCAGCCAGTCGCCGCCGAGCTTGTCGTCCAGGGCCTGCACCGACGCGCCGACGCGGCCGCCGCGGACGTTGACGTGGACGGTGAGGTCGTCCTCCTTGTCGTCGGTGAGCGTGGACAGCAGGATCGGCTCGCTGGAGTGCGGCGGGACCGTGATGCCCTCCCCCACCGTGGTCTGCAGGGCGCCGTCCTTGCCGTAGAGCTCGATGTCGGCGACGGCGGCGGAGTCGTCCGGGTTGGTGAGGTGGACGTAGTCGGTGCGGTCGGCCGCCGTGCTGGCGCCGGGGAACCAGAACTCCGTGTCCGCGGGGGTGCAGGTGACGCCCAGCAGGCCGCGGCCCGAGCCGGCGGCGACCTCGGTGGTCTCCTGGACCGTCCAGCCGGGCGCGAACTTCCCCTCGGCGGTGCCCATGAGCGCGGGCGACTCCCCGCCGTCGGCGTCGCCGCCGGCGGGGGTGCCGGGCGCCTTGGGGGTGACGACGGGCTTCGCGGCCTTCTTGCCGCCCTTGTCCGTCGTCCTGTCCTTGCCGGACGTGTCGTCGGCCGTGTCCGCCGACTCCGCCGTGGCGGCGACGAGTTCGGCCGTGCCGTCGCTGCCCGTGCCCTTGGTGACGGGGGTGAACGACGTGTACGACGTCTGGGCGATGTCGGAGGTGCTGGGCGCCGGGCAGAGCAGGCTGGTGCGCTCCACGGGCAGGACGGCGGCGGCCTTGGCCGGGACGTCCGCACCCGCGCCCTGGGGCTCGTTGAGCGTGGCGAACCCGGTGACGGCGGCGAGCGCGGCCGTGCCGGCGATCAGGGACAGGGTGGTGCGTTTCACTGCTGGCTCCCGTCGGGACGCTCGCTGCCGGTGCCGTGGGGGTGCTGCTGCGCCGGGTCGTAGGCGGGGTCGTAGCCCTGGTTGCCGTAGCCCTGGTCGTAGCCGTACGTCTGCTCGTACGGCGCCTGCCCGCCCTGGCCGTCGTAGGCGTAGGGGTCGTACTGGCCGGCCTGGTAGGGGTCGTAGGACTGCTGGTCGTAGCCGCCCGCCGGGTACTGCTGGGCGCCCTGGTACTGCTCGCCCTGGTAGCCGCCGTACTCGGCACCCGCGTAGCTCGGCCGGTCCCAGTCGCCGTACGTCTGCTGCTGCGGGATGTCGACCGGGGGCTGGTCCGGCGTGTCCTGCGGGGTCTCCTCCTGCGGAGAGGCGGGGAAGTCGTCCTGCGGGGACGGGAAGTCGTCGTCCTGGAGGCCGGGTTCCTCCGTCTCCTCGGCCTGGGCGCGCAGCCGGCGGGCGCGGCGGCCCTCGCCCTCGGCGGGCCGCTCCTCGGCGAGCTCCTCCTCGGGGAGGTCGTCGTCGACGTCGCGGCGGCGGCCGGGCAGGGCGAGGACGACCAGGACGAGGGCCAGGAGGCCCTGCGTCCACAGCCAGGCGGTGTGGGTGAACGGGTCGTCGTAGGTGACGTCGAGCCTGCCGCCGGAGGCGGGCAGTTCGAAGCCCTGGGCCCAGCCGTCGACGGTGGTGCGGGTGAGTTCCTTGCCGTCCAGGGTGGCGGTCCAGCCCTCGGCGGCGGCGTCGGCCAGACGCAGGATCCGGCCGTCGGAGCCCGACGGGATCGTGGTGTGGATGTCGACCGGGCCGGCGGCGACCGGGGTCGCCGTGCCCTTGCCGGACTCGGTGACGACCGCCGCGCGGGAGACCTCCTGGCCGACCCGCCACAGGGCGCTGCCGTCCTGCTGGCTGAGCCGCTTCAGGCCGGGGGTGGCGTCCAGGACGCGGGTGACGTCGCGGGGGGCGCCCTTGTGGACGAGGACGTATCCGACGGCGAACTTCCCGAGCTGGTCGGCCTGGTCGGCGCCGGAACCGGCGACGAGGTTGGCGACGACCTTGTCGAGCTGCGGGTTCTCCCCGTCGGCCGCGGCGAGTTCGGCGTCGCCGAGGCGGGCGCCGGAGCCGCGGACCAGCATGTAGTCGACGTGGGCGGTGGAGTCGCTGTCGAGGACGAGGGTGCGGGACTGGTCGCGGTTGCCCGCCTCCTCGGCGACGAACGCGGGGACCTGGACGGGGTCGCGGCGCTCCAGGGGGCCGTCGGCGCCGCCGATCATCCAGCCGGCGGCGATCAGCAGGGGGCCCGCGGCGGAGGCGAAGGCGATGAGGGCGGCGACGGGCTGGCGCCAGCCGAAGCTCTGTTCGGCGACACGCGTGCGTGCGCCGTCGGCGCCGAGGACGGCGGCGGCCAGGAGCGCGAGGCCGTAGACGAGGGTGGCGGGTCCGGCCCAGGTGGAGCTGTTGGACAGGACCGCGAGGACGAGCGCCACCAGGGCGACCGCCCAGGCCGTCCAGATGCCGAACTGGCGCTCGCCGCGCAGCAGGGCGGCGAGCGCGGCCAGGACGACGCCGATGAGCATCAGCCCGTCGACGGTGCCGGGTCCGCCGGGGCTGGCGGCGAGCAGGTCGAGCGCGGTGGCGGTGGACGGGGCGTAGTCGAGTCCGGCCTGGGTGAAGAAGCCGGACGGGAGCAGGGTCAGCGACCAGGGCGCGAGGAGCAGCAGGGGGGTGCCGAGCTGGGCCAGGAAGCGCAGGCCGTAGGCGGTGATGTCGGTGCGGCGCACGGCCAGCACGGCGAGGCCGAGGATCAGCGCGAGGGGCCAGACGATCGGGGTGAACGCGGTGGTGATCGTCAGCAGCAGGGCGTACGCCCAGGTGGCGCGCCAGCTGCCGCGGGCGCCGGAGCGGTGCGTCAGGCCGCTCGCGGCGGCTCCCGCGCGGGCGATGAGCGGCAGCAGGACGGCCAGGACGGCGGTGCCGACGCGGCCACCGGCGAGGGCGCCGGTGGCGGCGGGCAGGAAAGCGTAGACGACGGCGGCCCAGGCACGCAGGAGGCGGGACTCGACGAGGGGGCGGGAGGCGAAGTAGGCGGTGAGGCCGGCCAGCGGCACCGAGCAGACGAGCAGCAGGGTGAGGGCCAGGCCGGTGGAGCCGAACAGCAGGGTGGCGAGGGTCGCGACGATCGCGAGGTAGGGCGGGGCGGAGGGGGTGCCGCCGGCGCCGACCGGGTGCCAGGCGTCGAGGTAGCGCGACCAGAGTTCGGAGGCGTCGGCCGGGGCGGGCAGCAGGGCGCCGCCCGCGAGGGCACCGCCGCCGAGGAGGCCCCGGCAGGCGACGAGGGAGACGAGCAGCAGGACCAGGAAGAGCACCGGGCCGGGTTTGCGGGCGATGCGCTTGAGGCGGGCGAACTGTTCGATCTCGAGGAAGTCGGCGTCGTCGCCGCCGGGGCCGGACTCCAGTCCGCCGCCGTGCCGTCCGGCGCCGCCGGCGGCCTCGGTGTCGGAGGAGCCGAAGAGGTCGCCGGCGACCTGTTCGACGGTGGCCCGTACGGTCGCGCCGGGCGGCGGGAACAGCGGGCGCAGTTCGCCCTTGTCGATCTGGGGGGCGCCGCGCCTGCGGCGTCCGGCGATGATCCGTTCGGGCCGCAGCAGGGTGCCGAGCAGACCGCGGATCTCGTCGAGGGCCTGTCCCGGGACCTTGCCGACGAGGTAGGCGACGGTGCGCAGCAGGGTGCCGAGGACCAGGCGCAGCAGGATCCAGGGCAGCAGGGCCGTACGGCTGTTGACGAGGAGGGTGTAGACGGCGCCGGCCTTGTCGACCTTGTGCGGGGAGGCCGTGGTGCGGCCTGCGCAGTCGACGGCGCGGCGCTCGCGGGAGGCGGCCTCGGCGTGCCGTACGACGGCGTCGGGGGCGACGAGGACGCGGTGGCCGGCGGCGGTGGCGCGCCAGCACAGGTCGACGTCGTCGCGCATCAGGGGCAGCCGGCGGTCGAAACCGCCTAGTTCGTCGAAGACGTCGCGGCGGACCAGCATCCCGGCGGTGGACACGGACAGCACGGGCCGGACGTGGTCGTGCTGGCCCTGGTCCTGTTCGCGGCGGTCCAGGCCGGTCCAGCGGCGGCCGGAGGAGGCGATGGTGACGCCGACCTCGAGGAGCTGGCGGCGGTCGTACCAGCCGCGGAGCTTGGGGCCGACGACGGCCACGTCGTCGCGGCCCAGTTCGAGTTCGTTGTCGACGACGCGCAGGAGTTCGGCGAGGGCGTCGGGTTCGGGGGCGCTGTCGTCGTGCAGCAGCCACAGCCACTGGATCGGTTCGCCGTGCGGGAGGTCGGGGAGGTCGTAGGCGTCGTCGCGCCACGTGCGCGTGACGGGGTCCCAGCCGCTGGGCCGCTTCAGGTACGGCAGTTCCTCGGGGGTGAGGACCGGTGCGGTGCGGTTGGCCTCCTCGACGGCCTGGCCGAAGCCGGTGCGCCGGGCGAGGTGCAGGACGCGGTCGTCGCCGAGGGCGTCGGTGACCAGGCGGGCGGAGTCGTCCGAGCTGCCGGTGTCGGCGGCCATGACGGACTGGACGGGGCGCTCCTGGCCGAGCAGCCCGGCGAGCGCGTCGGGCAGCCAGCGGGCACCGTCGTGGGAGACGAGGACCGCGGTGACGACATGACGCGGAAACTCAGGTGTGGCAGCGCCGCCTTGGTGGCCTGCCGTGTGGCTGTGCACGGACATCGAGGTACGGGCCCCGGTTCGGTGGACGAGGTGGACGCCTGCGCCGCGTGAGGGCGGCGGGGTGTCTCGGACGAGCGACCACACTATCGGCTGGGCAGGACGGCGGCCCGCCGCCTGTGGACAACCCACCTGCGACGGGCCGTTCACCGCCAGGTCCGCCCTGGCCGGGTGCCGTGCGCCCCGGTGGGGGGCGGCTCGCGTCCGGGCGGGGCCCGTCCGTCAGACGGCGGCCTTCTTCAGCCTGCGGCGCTCGCGCTCGGACAGACCGCCCCAGATACCGAAGCGTTCGTCGTTGGCGAGGGCGTACTCGAGGCATTCGGAGCGGACCTCGCAGGCGAGACAGACCTTCTTGGCCTCGCGGGTCGAGCCGCCCTTCTCGGGGAAGAAGGACTCGGGATCGGTCTGGGCGCACAGTGCGCGCTCCTGCCAGCCGAGTTCCTCGCCCGCGTCGTCGACCAGCAGTTGCTGCACCAGCTCGGTCATGTGCGCCCCTCGCTCTGTCTTTCGCGTCCCCGTGTACCTGGCCGTTCACCGATGGCGGCGCATTGGCCCATTACCGATGTCGGCTGAACGACACGAGTGAAATTACAAGTGTGCTGCTCCGGGCGAGTCAAGCCGAGATCTGCTATTGAGCCCCTTATTCACTCTGCGGAACCAAGGCCGTGCGGTAAGTGTTCAAATCGGCATAAACCTTGACATGCAGATGGGGCCCTGGAGGGGGCGGACCCCGCACAGTGCTTCCACGGGGAAGGACGCCCATAAGTTCGATCCCGTTGCGTCGCAACGGCTCACGCGTCCGGACTTGTGCCTCGTGTGTCCCGGTGGACTTGTGCACAAACCTTTCACCTCTCAGATGCACCGGATGAGGTGAACGGTGTCCCACATACCGGGCGTCGAGTTGACACCGGCAGGTGTGAACCGCTGTCCTTGGGGGCATGCTCGCGAACCCGGCACTCACCTCGACCCGCTCCGCCGGGTCCCACGGTGCTGCTCGTGCTCGCTGTAGCTGTTGTTGCTGTTCCAGCTGTTGAGCCCCACGCGCTCCGGCTGCTTCTTTCCTTCGGCCCCTACCAGGGCACCCCCTGATCCACCCGTGATCCGGGTGGACGGCACGCGACTCCCAGCCGCCCCCCACTCTTCCGCCGAGGAACCACCCCACCCCATGAACAGCGACAGCGACCTCCAGATCGCCGGCGACATCCTCGAAGTCCCCCATCTCCTCCAGGCCCCCCGCGAGCACCCGGCCACCGTGGCCGAGTTCGTCGGCCTGGCCCGCTCGATCGCGACCGACCGCGCCGCGTGGGAGCACCTCGTCCGCTACGACGCGGCGAGCCGCTGGTACCACCGGCTGCGCACCGGCCCGGGCTACGAGGTGTGGCTGCTGTCCTGGGTGCCCGGCCAGGGCAGCGGGCTGCACGACCACGGACGCTCCTCCGGGGTGCTGACCGTCCTGGACGGCGAGCTGACCGAGCGCACGGAGCGGGGCAAGCGGGTGCTGGGGGCGGGCGCGCAGCGCGTGTTCGCGCCGGGGTACGCGCACGACGTGGTCAACGACGCGCTGGAGCCGGCGGTGAGCCTCCATGTGTACTTCCCCGGGCTCACCGAGATGCCCATGCACCACACGGCGTGCACGGCGCGGGAGACGTACGACACGGTGGACGCCGTCGGCGCGTAGCGCGGTCGCGGCCCGTGCGGGAGGGCCGTGACTCGCACGGGTGGCCGGGTTGTCCACAGGCGGGGGGTTGTCCACAACCTCCGGGCGGGTTGTCGGCGGGGCCTGCGAGACTGGCTCCCATGCGCATTGTGGTTCTGGCAGGCGGCATCGGCGGTGCCCGGTTCCTGCGCGGTCTGAAGCGGGCCGTGCCGGACGCGGACATCACCGTCATCGGCAACACCGGCGACGACATCCATCTGTTCGGGCTGAAGGTCTGCCCGGACCTCGACACCGTGATGTACACGCTCGGCGGCGGCATCGACGAGGAGCAGGGCTGGGGCCGGGCCGACGAGTCGTTCCGGGTGAAGGAGGAGCTCGCGGCGTACGGCGTCGGACCGGAGTGGTTCGGGCTGGGCGACCGGGACTTCGCCACGCACATCGTGCGGACGCAGATGATCGGCGCCGGGTACCCGCTGAGCGCGGTGACCGAGGCGCTGTGCGACCGGTGGAAGCCCGGGGTGCGGCTGATCCCGATGACCGACGACCGGGTCGAGACGCATGTCGCGGTCGAGATCGACGGCGAGCGCCGGGCCGTGCACTTCCAGGAGTACTGGGTGCGGCTGCGGGCGTCGGTGCCGGCCGAGGCGGTCGTGCCGGTCGGCGCGGAGCAGGCGAAGCCGGCGCCGGGGGTGCTGGAGGCGATCGCCGCGGCGGACGTGGTGCTGTTCCCGCCGTCGAACCCGGTCGTCTCCGTCGGCACCATCCTCGCCGTGCCCGGCATCCGTGAGGCGATCGCCGAGGCCGGGGTCCCGGTGGTGGGCCTGTCCCCCATCGTCGGGGACGCGCCCGTGCGGGGCATGGCCGACAAGGTGCTCGCCGCGGTCGGTGTGGAGTCGACGGCCGCCGCGGTCGCCGAGCACTACGGCTCGGGGCTGCTGGACGGCTGGCTCGTGGACACCGTGGACGCGGGAGCAGTGGAGCGGATCGAGGCGGCCGGCATCCGCTGCCGGGCCGTACCGCTGATGATGAGCGATCTCGACGCGACCGCGCGGATGGCCCGGGAGGCGCTGGAGCTGGCGGAGGAGGTGCGGACGCCGTGAGCGGTGAGCAGGGGTATCGCGTATGGGCGGTGCCGGGGCTGCCCGAGGTGCAGGACGGGGACGACCTCGCCAAGCTGATCGCCGCCGCCGAGCCCGCGCTCGCCGACGGGGACGTGCTGCTGGTGACGTCGAAGATCGTGTCCAAGGCGGAGGGGCGGGTCGTCCGCGCGGACGACCGGGAGGCCGCGATCGACGCCGAGACCGTCCGGGTCGTGGCGCGGCGCGGCGCGCTGCGGATCGTGGAGAACCGGCAGGGGCTGATCATGGCGGCGGCGGGTGTGGACGCCTCCAACACCCCGTCCGGGACGGTGCTGTTGCTGCCCGAGGACCCGGACGCGTCCGCGCGGGCGATCCGGGACGGGCTGCGGGACGCGCTCGGCGTCGAGGTCGGGGTCGTCGTCACCGACACCTTCGGGCGTCCCTGGCGGGCCGGGCTCACGGATGTGGCGATCGGCGCCGCGGGGGTGCGGGTGCTGGACGATCTGCGCGGGGGCACGGACGCGTACGGCAATCCGCTGAGCGCGACGGTCGTCGCGACGGCGGACGAACTGGCGGCGGCCGGCGACCTGGTGAAGGGGAAGGCGGCCGGGCTGCCCGTGGCCGTGGTGCGGGGGCTGGCGCATGTCGTGACGGCCCCTTCGGAGGGCTCGGACGGCACCGGCGGCTCCGACGGCTCGCGGGACGGCGCTTCGGCGCTGGTGCGCGGGGCGCGGGACGACATGTTCCGGCTGGGGACCTCGGAGGCCGTGCGGCTGGCGGTGACGCAGCGGCGGACCGTGCGGGCCTTCTCCGACGAGCCGGTGGATCCCGGTGCGGTCCGCCGGGCGGTCGCCGCGGCGGTCACGGCGCCGGCGCCGCATCACACGACGCCGTGGCGGTTCGTGCTGCTGGAGTCGCAGGAGTCGCGGACCCGGCTGCTGGACGCGATGCGGGACGCCTGGATCGCGGATCTGCGGCGGGACGGGAAGTCCGAGGAGTCGATCGCCAAGCGGGTGCGGCGGGGGGACGTCCTGCGCAACGCGCCCTATCTGGTGGTCCCGTGTCTGGTGATGGACGGCTCCCACACCTACGGCGATGCGCGCCGGGACGGGGCCGAGCGGGAGATGTTCGTCGTCGCGACCGGGGCCGGGGTGCAGAACTTCCTGGTCGCGCTGGCCGGGGAGCGGCTGGGGTCGGCGTGGGTGTCGTCCACGATGTTCTGCCGGGACGTGGTGCGGGAGGTGCTCGCACTGCCGCAGGGCTGGGACCCGATGGGGGCGGTGGCCGTCGGACACGCGGCCGAGGAGCCCCGGGAGCGGGGCGCGCGTGAGGTGGAGGGGTTCATCGAGGTGAGGTGAGACACGGGGTCGGCGGGCAAGGCTTTCACCGGCTCCCTTCGACTCCCACTGACTCCCATCGGCACTCCGGATTCGGGACGGGCATCGTGGCAGGACGTTTCGCACCCAGGTCCACGCGTACGACCGTGCGCGGCGGCCATGTCCCCGTGCCCGCGCGGACGGTGGCGCGGGATGCCGGCGGGCCGGGGCGGGTGCGGGAGTGGGTGCCGCGGGGGCCGGTCGATCTGGGGCTGGTGCTGGGGCCGTTGCGACGGGGGCCCGGGGATCCGACGTTCCGGGCGATGCCGGACGGGTCGGTGTGGCGGGCCACTCTGACGCCCGCCGGGGCGGGGACCCTGCGGGTGTCGGTGGTGCCCGGCGGGGGTGCCGTACGGGGAGAGGCGTGGGGGCCGGGGGCGGAGTGGCTGCTGGACGGGCTGCCCGCGCTGCTGGGCGCCGGCGACGAGCCGGAGGTGTTCGTGCCGCGGCATCGGGTGGTGGCGCACGCGTGGCACCGGCGGCCGGGGCTGCGGTTGACGCGGACCGGGCTGGTGCTGGAGTCGTTGATACCGTCGATCCTCGAGCAGAAGGTCACGACCGACGAGGCGTACCGGGCGTGGCGATTGCTGGTGCGGAAGTTCGGGGAGCCGGCGCCGGGGCCCGCGGCGGGCGGGCGGCTGTGGGTGATGCCGGCGGCGCGGACGTGGGCGTTGATCCCGTCGTGGGAGTGGCACCGGGCGGGGGTCGACAACAAGCGGGCGTCGACGATTCTGCGGGCGGTGCGGGTGGCGCGGCGGATGGAGGAGGCGGTGGGGATGCCGGCGGAGGAGGCGCGGGCCCGGCTGGAGGTGGTGGCGGGGATCGGGCCGTGGACCTCGGCGGAGACCGTGCAGCGCAGTCATGGGGCGGCGGACGCGGTGACGGTGGGGGATCTGCATCTGCCGGGGATCGTGGGGTGGGCGCTGGCCGGGGACCGGGAGGCGGACGACGCGGCGATGCTGGAGTTGCTGGAGCCGTATGCGGGGCAGCGGCATCGGGCCGCCCGGTTGATCCTGCTGAGCGGGCGGGTGCCGGAGCGGAGGGCTCCGCGGATGCGGCGGGGGGACATCGGGGCGCTGTGAAGGGGCTCCGCCCCGTCGGCCCCGATGCCAGGGGGCTGCGCCCCCTGGACCCCGGTGGAGCCCTCCGCCGCTCGGGTTACCGGTCCGAGGAGAAGCGGACCGCTCCCGCCGGGATGCGGGCGTCGCACCAGACGCGGGCGCCCTCGCGGAGTTCGTTGTCGGGGCCGACGACCGCGCCGTCGCCGATGACCGTGCCCGTGAGGACGGAGCGTTCGCCGACGCGGGCCCGGGTGCCGATGAGGGAGTCGGTGATGACCGCGCCGGGTTCGATGACCGCGCCGGGCAGGATCGTGGAGCCGAAGACCCGCGCGCCCTCCGCCACGAAGGCGCCCTCGCCGACCACCGTGCCGCCGGTGAGCTTGGCGTCCGCGGCGACCCGGGCCGTGGGGAGGATCAGCCGGTCGCCGCAGCGGCCGGGGACCGCGGGGGACGGGGCGCGTCCGAGGACGAGGTCCGCGGAGCCCCGTACGAAGGCCGCGGGGGTGCCCAGGTCCAGCCAGTAGGTGGAGTCCACCATGCCCTGGAGGTGGGCCCCGGCCGCCAGCAGTCCGGGGAACGTCTCGCGTTCCACCGAGACCGGGCGGCCCTGCGGGATCGTGTCGATCACCGAGCGGCGGAAGACGTACGCGCCGGCGTTGATCTGGTCGGTGACGATCTCCTCGGGCGTCTCGGGCTTCTCCAGGAACGCGAGGACCCGGCCCGTCTCGTCCGTGGGGACCAGACCGTAGGCCCGGGGGTCGGTCACCTTCGTCAGGTGCAGCGACACGTCCGCCGCCGTCTCCTGGTGGGTGGTCACCAGCCTGCGGATGTCCAGGCCCGTGAGGATGTCGCCGTTGAACACCAGCACCGGGTCGTCGGGGGCCGAGTGCAGGCGGGACGCCACGTTGCGGATCGCGCCGCCGGTGCCGAGGGGCTCGTCCTCCGTCACGTACTCGATGTGCAGGCCCAGGGACGAGCCGTCGCCGAAGTACGGTTCGAAGACCTCCGCGAGATAGCTCGTCGCGAGGACGATGTGGTCCACCCCCGCGGCCTTCGCCCGCGCCAACTGGTGCGTGAGGAAAGGCACCCCCGCCGCCCTGACCATGGGCTTGGGCGTGTGCACCGTGAGCGGGCGCAGCCGGGTGCCCTTGCCGCCGACCAGGAGGATCGCTTCTGTCACCTTCGTCTCTGCTTCCTGCCGGGACCGGCCGAACTTTCATTCGACCGGCCAGTGTATGCAGACCGTCGTGTGGCGCTTTCCAGGCCGTGCGGTGTTCCGTCCCAGTCCCGAGGAGACTGTCCCCCCGACGGCTGATGAAATATGCCCCCACCTGGATGTGTTCTCCGGCCGTTCGGGTGTGGTTCCGATGCGGTGCGGTGCGGGCCGTCGCGGTCCGTTCCGGGGGCCTCCCCCGACCCCCGGGGCACCCGGCCGCGGTCCCGCCCTCAGCGGCCCTGGTAGGTCGCCGCGGTCGAGCGGGCCGTGCCGAGCTTGCCGTAGAGCTGCTTGCCCGGGCATTCCGTGGCGAACCCGTCACGGTGACCGGAGATCACATTCAGTCGTACGTTCTTTCCCTTGGCGTACAGATTCCCACCTCCGGACTTCAGGTAGGTCTTTCCTTTCGGATTCGCCCCGAAGAGACCGAGTTTCCATGCCGTCAGACGCGCGATGGCCTTGACGGTGGCCGAGTTCGGCTTGGCGGAGGTGAACGTGCCGAGGACGGCGACGCCCATGCTGTTGGTGTTGAAGCCGAGGGTGTGCGCGCCCATGACGGCCTTGGCGACCCCGCCGGCGCGGCCCTCGTAGATGGTTCCGCACTTGTCGATGAGGAAGTTGTAGCCGATGTCCCGCCAGCCCATGCTCCTGACGTGATAGCGGTAGATGCCGCGGATCACGGACGGGGCCTGTGCGCAGGTGTAGTTGTTGCCGGTGGCCGTGTGGTGGACGAAGGCGGCCTTCACCGTGGTGGTGTAGCGGAAGCCCGCCTCCCGCAGGCCCTCGTCCGCGCCCCAGCCCCGGCGGGTGACGATGGCCGGACGGGGGCCGATGTAGGGGGCCGCGCGGCGCTGTTTCGTGGTCAGTTCGCGTCTCGTCCGGTCCCGGTTCAGGGCGGTGATCCTCGTGGCGCCCAGCGGGGCGAGGGGCGCGTTGGCGGCGGAGGCCGACCGCTCGGCCGTGGACAGCGCCGGGGGTGCCGCGGCCGGGAGGGCCCGGCTGCGCGGCGCCACGGGGACGTGCACGGGGGCGGCGGCCCCGGGGTCGACCAGCTCCAGGCGCAGGCCGGCGGGGAGGGAGGCGTCGGGGTGGACGCGGACCTCGACGCCGTCGGAGTCGCCGACCCACAGGGGGGCGGTGGCGCCGTGGACATGGCCCGAGGTGCGTTCGGCGGTGCCCGGGTCGGCTCCGTGGTCGGCGTTGTGGGTCTCCACCTCCTGCCAGCCGGACCAGGCCTCGCCGCCGGCCGGGCGGGTGCGGACCTGGACGCGGCCGTGCAGTTCGGCGTCCGGGTCGTCCCAGACGACACCCAGGAGGGAGAAGCGGTGGACGTCCGTGCGCTGCGTGCCGCGGTCGGCGGAGCCGAGGGCGCGGTCGCGGGTGAGGGGGGTGAGGGGCAGCGACTGGGTGCTGCCGGGGAGGGCGGCCGCTCTGGCGGCCTCGGTGCCGGCCTCCGCGGTCGGCGCCGGTCGCACTGCCGCCGCCGTGGCGGGCGACGTCAGTGGCAGGGCGAGGGCGGCCGCACAGGTGACACCGATCGAAGTAGCTAGCAATCCACGCATGCGAACGATCCTGGACAGAGTCATACATATCTGTCCATCGGGGATGTGACGGGCCGTCGGGAGCGTTCCGCCGAACCGGTGGCGCCCGGGCGCCGGGCGTTCGGCCGAACCGGTGGCACGGCGGCGGGTCCGGGGCCTGGGCGGCGCGTACGCTTGCGCGGGTGAACGTCACCGATCGCACCCCTGCCGACCTGCTGCGTTCCGCGCTCGCCGCGGATCCCGCGCGTCCCCTCGTGACCTTCTACGACGACGCGACGGGCGAGCGGGTCGAATTGTCCGTGGCCACCTTCGCCAACTGGGTGGCCAAGACCTCCAACCTCCTCCAGGACGGGATGTCCGCCGAGCCCGGCGACCGGGTCGCGCTGCTGCTGCCCGCGCACTGGCAGACGGCGGTGTGGCTGCTGGCGTGCGCGTCGGTGGGCGTGGTCGCGGACGTGGACGGGGATCCGGCGCGGGCGGACTTCGTGGTGGCCGGGCCGGGGCGGTTCGAGGCGGGGCTCGCGTGCGGCGGGGAGCGGTACGCGCTCTCGCTCGCGCCGCTCGGGCGGCGGTTCGTGCCGGGGCCGCCGCAGGGGTACGCCGACTACGCCGTGGAGGTGCCGACGTACGGCGACCGGTTCATGGCGTACGCGCCCGTCGATCCCGAGGCGGCCGGGCTGGTCGTGGCCGGGGCGGAGTACAGCGGGGCGGAGATCGTGGAGCGGGCCCGGGACGGGGCGGCGGGGCTCGGACTGACGGGGCCCGGGTCGCGGTTGCTGTCCGGGCTGCCGTACGACACCTGGGAGGGGCTCGCGGCGGGGCTGTACGCGCCGCTGGCCAGTGGGGGGTCCGTGGTGCTGTGCCGGAATCTGGAGCAGGCCGGGGAGGAGACGGTGGCTCGGCGGATCGAGAGCGAGCGGGTGTCTGCGACGGCTCGGTAGGCGGGGTGGTTTCGCCTCCCGTACCAGGGGGCTCCGCCCCCTGGACCCCCGATCGGCCCTGAACGGGCCTCGTCCTCAACCCCCCCAGAGGGGGGACCCCCAGACGGGCTGAAAGACCTACAGGCGCCCCTTCACCCGTTCGGCCCACCCCCGCCCCGCACCCCCGCCCCTCTCGCGTCATCGTCGTAGGAGCGGCACTGCGCTGGAGGGGGTGGGACGGATGAGGCGGCGGCGTCGACGGTGGGTGGCGTACGGGGTCGGGGTGCTCGCCGTGCTGCTGGTGGGCAGCGGTGGGGTCGGGTGGGTGCTCTACACCCAGCTCGACGGGAACATCACGCCCGACGAGGCGGCCGCGGCCGAACTCGCCCGGTATGCGAAGGAGCGGCCCGCCGCCCTCGTCAAGGACGCGCAGAACGTGCTGGTCATCGGGTCGGACTCGCGGGCCGGGGACGGCAACGGGCGGTACGGGACGGACTCGGGCACCGAGCGGTCGGACACCACGATCCTGCTGCATCTGTCGGGCGGGCGGCACCGGGCGACCGCGGTGTCCCTGCCCCGGGACCTGATGGTGGACGTGCCGGCCTGCCGGCGGCCGGACGGGTCGCGGACCCGGCCGGTGTTCGCCATGTTCAACCACGCCTTCGAGACCGGCGGGTCCGCCTGCACCGTGCGGACCGTGGAGAAGCTGACCGGGGTGCGGGTCGACCATCACGTCGTCGTCGACTTCAGCGGGTTCGAGGACATGGTCGACGCGGTGGACGGGGTGAAGGTCTGTGTCGCCGAGCCCATCGTCGACAAGGCGGCCAAGCTGCGGCTGCCGGCCGGGGAGGTGACGCTCGACGGGAAGCAGGCGCTGGGGTACGTCCGGGCCCGCAAGTCCCTCGGGGACGGCAGCGACACCGAGCGGATGGACCGGCAGCAGCGGTTCCTCGCGGCGCTCGTCGACAAGGTGCGCAGCGACGGCGTCCTGCTGAATCCGGTGAAGCTGTATCCGCTGCTGGACGCGGCCACGTCCGCGCTCACCACCGACCCGGAGCTGGCGAGTCTGCGCGGCCTCTATGAACTGGTGCGCGGTCTGGGCGACATTCCTGCCGAACATGTGCAATTCCTGACCGTTCCGCGGGAGTCGTACGTCTACAACGCCAATCGCGACCAACTGGTCGAGCCGGCGGCGGAGAAACTCTTCGAACAGCTGCGCACCGACGGGCCCGTGGCGGTTTCTAAGAAACTTCCCATGAATTCAGGGAGGGTGGAGTCGGGTGAACACGGTCCGTACATCCTGAAGGGCCCGTCCCCCTCCCCACCGGCCCCGACGTTCCGCGGCAGCACCGCCGCCGACGGCGGTTGCGGGTAAAGCGCTTGCCAAGTCGAGGCCCCTGGATGAAGACAGGTCCAGGGAATTGAGGCGGATTGCCCGCTTGTAGGGACGTGGAATGTGTCACGGCCGTCGCCCCATGTCGAACCGGGCGGATAGTGTGAGCGATCCGGTGCACCCGGCCGCTTGGTCTGTCCTGGGGTCGTGCACTGATGTGACCGAGTTGTGACTGAGTGACCGAGACGACCCGAGCGCCTGGAGGGGGAAAGGCGCCGCGTGGCCCCGACGGAGGATTCGACAGACCGTGGACGCGCAAGGCCGTGGGCGGGCGGACAACATCGATCCCGCAGACCAGTGGGTGCTCAATCCGGACACCGGCGAATACGAACTGCGACTGAGTACTTCCGCACCGCAGTCGGCGGTCCCCGGACCCCGTAGAGCGGCCTCCCGTGCGGCGGCCCCGGCCGGCGCGTCCGGCGGGGCGCGCGGCCGGACGGCGGCGCCGGAGCGGGAGTCGCCGGAGGAGGCGCCGGAGCGGGTTCCCGGGCCGCGCCGCAGGCGTGGGGTGCCCGAGGAGCCGGCGAACCGGCGCGGGCGCCGGCCGGTGAAGAAGAAGTCGAAGGCGAAGAAGGTCCTGTTGTGGACCGGCGGTGTCATGGCCTTCGTGCTGGTGGGCACCGCCGCCGCGGCCTACCTGTATCTCGAGCACCTCAACGACAACATCACCGCCGTCTCCGACGACGGCGCGAGCACCGGTGGCTTCAGCAAGGACAAGGCGATCAACATCCTGCTGATCGGCACCGACAAGCGCACCGGCTCCGGCAACAAGGGCTACGGCGACACCGACAGCGTCGGCCACGCGGACACCACGATCCTGCTGCACGTCTCCAAGGACCGTACGAACGCGACCGCGTTGAGCATCCCCCGCGACCTGATCGTGGACGTCCCCGACTGCCCCACCACGATGGAGGACGGCACCAAGAAGGTCATCCCCGGCGAGGACGGCGTGCGCTTCAACACGAGCCTCGGGCAGGAGGACCGCACGCCGAGCTGCACCGTGCGCACGGTCACCGAGCTGACCGGGATCCAGGCCGACAACTTCATGGTCGCCGACTTCAACGCCGTCAAGACGCTGACCACGGCGGTCGGCGGCGTCGAGGTGTGTCTGGCGAAGGACATCGACGACGCGGACTCGCATCTGAAGCTGTCCAAGGGCACGCACACCATCGAGGGCGAGCAGGCGCTGGCCTTCGTGCGGACCCGGCACTCGGTGGGCTTCGGCGGCGACCTGAGCCGGATCGAGATCCAGCAGCAGTTCCTCGGCTCGCTGATGCGCAAGCTGAAGTCGAACGACACCCTCACCAGCCCCACCAAGATGATCAAGCTGGCGGAGGCGGGCACCGAGGCGCTGACGGTCGACTCCCAGCTCGACAGCATCACCAAGCTCAAGGACCTGGGCCTGGAGCTCGGCAAGCTCAATGTGAAGAACCTGACCTTCACCACCGTGCCGGTGCTCGACAACCCGGCGGAGAAGGTCAAGGCGACGGTCGTCGTCAACACCTCCACGGCGCCCACCGTCTTCCAGATGATCCAGGACGACGTCTCCTTCACCGCGGTGAAGCAGAAGGCCAAGGAGTCCAAGAGCGCGGCCGCCGCCGAGGCCGCCGCCCGGCTCAAGGGCACCAAGTCCGCCGCCTCCGAGGTCCGGGTACAGGTCATGAACGGCGGAGCCCCGGCCGGCAGCGCACAGGAGACTCTTAACTGGCTGCAGAATGATGAGGGCGTGACGAAGTCCGAGAACGCGGGCAACGCGCCGGAGGAACTGAGCAACACGACGCTCGAGTACGACCCCGACCAGGCCGATCAGGCCCGCAGGCTGGCCGACATCATGGGGCTGCCGGGCACCGCGCTGAAGCCGGGGAAGAGCGTCACCAACGCCCAGGGGCTGCCGACGATGACGCTGACGCTGGGCAAGGACTTCAAGGGCGCGGGCGTTTCGCTCACGGCAACCACGAAGGTGCCGGACTCGGTCCAGAAGTCCACGGCGGACAAGGTCCAGTGCGCGAAGTAGGTAACCCGAAGTAGGTAACCCTACGGGCCCGTCGTGCGTCTGACTTGACGCGGGACGGGCCCGTGTCAGGCGCACGGCGTGGAGGGGCTGGGGAATTGGCGACGACGAGCGGGGTGCGGGGTGAGGTTCCCGCGGTCGAGGACACGATGTCCCTGACCCCGGTGGACAAGGACGCGTCCGACGACGAGGGCGGGGCCGGAGGCGACGGCGGCAACGGCACGGCCCGGGGGCGCCGCAGACGCAGAGTGCTGCGCTGGTCGGCGACGGTGCTGGCGCTGGTCATACTCGGCGGCGCGGGTGCCGGCTATCTCTACTACGAGCACCTGAACGCCAACATCAAGAGCGACGACCTCAACCTGGGCGACTCCAAGGACCGGGCGGCCAAGACGCAGGCGAACTCGGCCGGCCAGACCGCGCTGAACATCCTGCTGATCGGCTCCGACGCGCGGGACACCGCGGAGAACCAGAAGCTGGGCGGCGCGAAGGACACCTACGGGGGCCTCCCGCTCGCGGACGTCCAGATGCTGCTGCACGTCTCGGCGGACCGCAGCAACATGTCGGTGGTGAGCATGCCGCGCGACACGCTCGTCGACATCCCCAAGTGCACGGACCCCGACACCAAGAAGACGTACGCGGCGAGCACCCGGTCGATGACCAACGAGTCGCTGGGCCGCGGTGGCCCCGGCTGCACGGTGGCCACCTGGGAGAAGCTCACCGACATCCACATCGACCACTTCATGATGATCGACTTCTCGGGTGTGGTGTCGATGGCGGACGCCATCGGCGGCGTCCCGGTGTGCGTGGACGCCAACGTCTACTCGCACACCAGCACGGGCAAGGGTTCCGGTCTGAAGCTGGCGGAGGGCACCCACTCCATCAAGGGCAAGCAGGCCCTCCAGTGGCTGCGCACGCGCTACGGCTTCGAGGACGACACCGACCTCGCCCGCGCCAAGGCGCAGCACATGTACATGAACTCGATGGTCCGTGAGCTGCGCGCCAACGCCAAGCTGACCAACCCCAACAAGCTGCGCAAGCTCGCCGAGGCCGCCACGAAGGCGATCACCGTCGACGACGGCCTGGACACCATCACCAAGATGTACGACCTGGCCACCGAGCTCCAGAAGGTGCCCACCGAGCGCATCACGATGACGACGATGCCGAACGCCTACGACACGGTCCAGACCGGCCGGGTGGTGCCCACCGAGGACGCCACCAAGCTGTTCCGGCTGGTGCGCCAGGACATCGCGCTCGACGGCAAGGACGAGAAGAAGACCACGGCCAGCCCCTCACCGACGGTCACCGACACGGCCGCGGCGGACGACGCGATCGCGGTGCAGGTCCACAACAGCACCCGTACGGGCACGCTCGCGCCGGTCGTCGGCCGGGCGAGCACGGTGACCGACCTGCTGCAGGCCAAGGGCTTCGACGGGGCCGTCGCGGACACCTCCACGGCCACCTCGGAGGAGACCACGGTGATCCGCTACCCGAGCGCCGACCTCCAGGCCGACGCGCTGCGGGTGGCGAAGGTCCTCGGCGTCCCGACGAGCCAGGTGAAGAAGTCCACCGACGTCTCCGGGGTCACGCTCTACGTCGGCGGGGACTGGCGGTCGGGGAACAAGTACACGGCGTCCGCGAAGGAGGAGGACGACGACAAGACGCCCGCGTCGGCGCAGGCGATGAACGGCGCGGACGACTCGCAGTGCATGCACGTGGACCCGAACTACACCTGGTAGTCCGGGTCCGGGCCGGGCGCACAGCGGTGCGTCCGGTGGTGCGTACGGCGGTGCTCAGCTCGACGAGCCGCTGAGGACCGCCGGGCGGCGCGAGGCGATGACCTTCCTGGCCAGCGACTTGGGACTGGTCAGGAAGCCGAACCCCCACGACATGTGCATGGTGGCCAGGGCGACGGGGATCCGGAGCCGCGCCTTGAGCGGCAGCCCCTTGCCGGCCGGCACCGACCCGGCGACGATCGCCGCGAGGTAGCCGCCGGGGACCAGGAACCCGAGCGGGGTGAGCACGGCGCCCACGACCAGGCCGGCGGCTATCGCGCACACCGCGGCGGGTGGGGCGAGGTAGCGCAGGTTGATGGAGCCCTCGTGGTAGCGGGCGACGACGTGCCGCCAGCGGCCGTAGTCCTTGTACTGCTTGGCGAGCGCCTTCACCGAGGGCCGCGGGCGGTACGACACCCTCAGCTCCGGCGAGAACCAGATCAGCCCGCCGGCCTCGCGGATGCGGAAGTTCAGCTCCCAGTCCTGGGCGCGGATGAACTCCTCGTTGTAGCCGCCCTGCTGCTCGAGGGCCTCGCGGCGGAACACCCCGAGGTACACCGTCTCGGCGGGGGCGGCCTGCCCGCCGGTGTGGAAGGCGGCGTTGCCGACGCCGATCTTCGAGGTCATGGCGGCCGCGACGGCGTGCTCCCAGTCGTTCTCGCCCTCGGCGTGCATGATGCCGCCGACGTTCTGCGCGCCGGTCTCCTCAAGGAGGCGGACGGCGGTGGCGATGTAGTTCGGGGAGAGGATGCCGTGCCCGTCGACGCGGACCACGATCGGATGGCGGGAGGCCTTGATCGCGGCGTTGAGGGCGGCGGGCGTACGGCCCGTGGGGTTCGGGACGGTGTGCACGCGCGGGTCTTCGGCCACGAGCTCGGCGGCGATCTCGTCCGTGCGGTCCTTGGACGGACCGAGGGCGATCACGACCTCCATCTCGCCGGCGTACTCCTGCGCGAGGATCGCTTGGACGGCTCCGCGCAGATGCCGCTCCTCGTCGAGGACGGGCATGATGACGGACACGGCGGGGAGCTGCACGTCGGGCTTGGCGTTCATAGGACGCTCACGTTACCGCGAACGGGGGACACCGGTGCGCGCCGCCGGGGGCGCCGCACCGGGCGACAGATCGTACGGGCCTACGGTACTCACGGCTTCCCCCGCCCCGGAGGTGTCCTATGCCCACCCCACCGCCCCGGACCCGGCGCCGTCCGCCGCGCCCCCCGATCCGCCCCGTACGGCGCAGACGTCCGCGCTGGGCCATGCGGGCGGCGACCACGCTCTCGGTGGTCGTCCTGGCCTCCGCCGGGATCGGGCACTCCCTGGTCGCTGGCCTCGACGCGGACATCGCCCGGGTCGATCCGTTCAAGGACATGAAGAACCGGCCGCGGGCCGGGCACGGGATGAATGTGCTGCTGGTCGGCACCGACGGCCGGGACAAGGTCACGGAGACCGAGCGGCGGCGGTTCCGGCTGGGCGGGGCGCCCTGCCACTGCACCGACACGATCATGATCGTGCACATCTCGGAGGACCGGGAGCGGGCCAGCGTGGTGAGCCTGCCGCGCGACTCGTACGCCGAGACGCCTCCGCACACCGAGCAGGTCGGCGGGCGGGAGCACCGGGGGCACCCGATCAAGCTGAACGCGGCGTACGCGGAGGGCGGTCCGCAGCTGACCGTGCGCACGGTGGAGAACATGACCCATGTGAAGATCGACCACTATCTGGAGGTCGACTTCACCAGCTTCATGAAGACCGTGGACGTGCTGGGCGGCGTGAAGATCTGCACCGCGCGGCCGCTGCGGGACACGTACACGGGTCTCGATCTCGGCCCGGGCGAGCACACGCTGAAGGGCGGGGCGGCGCTCCAGTACGTCCGGGCCCGGCACGCGGACGGCTCCTCCGACCTCGGCCGGATGAAGCGTCAGCAGCGGTTCCTGGCCTCGCTGGTGGACCGGGCGACGTCCTCGGGGATCCTGCTGAACCCGCTGAGGTTCCGGGACGTGACCCGCGCGGTGCTGGGGTCGGTCCGGGCGGACCGCGGCTTCGGCACGGACGAACTCCTCGGCCTCGGGCGGGCGATGCGCACCTTCTCGCCCGGGTCCTCCGAGTTCACGACGGTGCCGATCGGCCGGCTCGGGTACGTGGTGCCGGGCATCGGCTCGACCCTGAAGTGGGACCCGGTGCGGTCCGAGCGGGTCTTCCGGGCGCTGCGCGAGGACAAGCCGCTGGAGTCCGCCCCGTCACGGCCGGAGCCGAGCCCGAGCCCGCGGGACCCGCGGGTGGAGGTGGCGCCGCAGCGGATCCTGGTCCAGGTGGAGAACGGCACCTCGACCGAGGGCCTGGGCCGGCGGGTGGACGAGGCCCTCGCGGCGGCCGGCTTCCGCACCACGCACCGCCCGGTCGACTCCGCCACCCGGGACGTACGGCGCACGGTCGTCGTCCACGACCCGCGCTGGGACCGCTCGGCCCGCTCCCTGGCCGCCGCCCTGCCCGGCAGCGAACTGCGGGCCGCCCCCGGCCTCGGCCCGACCCTGAAGGTCGTCGCGGGCACGGACTTCCGGGAGGTGCGCGAGGTCCGCGGTCCGCAGCCGGCGGCCGCGGAACCGGAGGTGGTGCGCGGGAACGAGGTGGGGTGCGCCTGAGGGTGCACCCGCGGGCACAGCCCGGATGGCGGGTAGGGCCGAGGGGGCGTAGGAACGGTAGTGCACGGGGCCTGCCCCGGGCCCCTCAGCCCTCCAGGAGGAGCCATGACCCAGCAGCAGTCGTCCATGACGGCGATGAGCAAGGAGATGCAGGACTGCGTCCAGGCGTGCATGGCCTGCCACACCGTCTGCGAGGAGACCATGAGCTCCTGCATGCAGATGGGCGGCCAGGCCCAGATGCAGATCATGCGCGCGCTGATGGACTGCTCCGAGATGACCCGGATGTGCGCCGACATGATGATGCGGCGCTCGCCCATGTCGGCCGAGATGTGCGCGATGTGCGCCAAGGCCTGTGACATGTGCGCCGAGGCGTGTATGTCCATGCCGGACGATCCGCAGATGATGCGCTGCGCACAGGCGTGTCGCCGCTGCGCGGAGTCCTGTCGGACGATGGCGGGCGCCCGGATGTGATCCCCGCCTGAACGCGGTCGGGGGCGCCCCGCGGGGTGCCTCCGACCGTCGAGGACGCGCTCAGCCGAACAGCGGTGCCAGCTCCCGCTCCAGGTCGGCCGGTCGCCGGTAGTGGACGGCCCGCATGCCGAGCGCGGCGGCCGCCTCCACGTTCTCCGGGGTGTCGTCCACGAACAGACACCGCTCGGGCCGTACGCCGGCCCGTGCCGCCCCGAGTTCCAGGATCCGCGGGTCCGGCTTGACGAGGCCGACGCGGGCGCTGCTCACGACGTCGTCGGCGAGGTCGGTCAGGCCCATCGCGGCGAGGTCGGCCTCCAGGCCGGTCGTGGCGTTGCTGACCAGGACCAGCGGGATCCGGGTGCGGGCCCGGCGCAGCAGGGCGACCACCTCGTCGTCGGCGTGGAACGGCGACTCCAGCAGTGCGGTGCCGAGCGACCAGGCGGTCTCCTCGTCCTCCACCAGGGCGGCGAGCCCCTCGGCGATGGCGGCGACCCACTCCTGCTCGGTGATCTGCCCGAGCAGCAGCGGCCCGTCGACCTCCGGGGAGAACGCCACCTTCTTGGTGGTGCCCTCCGCCAGCCCGGCGGCGCGCTCCAGCGCCTCCAGGTGGGCGGAGTCGAAGTGGCGTATCACGTTGTCGACGTCGCACAGGACGGCGTCGTAAGGACGGCCCGGGGCCGGTCTGTCCCCACCCTGGTCAGTCACTGGTCACCGTGACCTTCTCGTCGTTGTTCAGTTCGTTCACCAGCTGCTTGACCTTGGTCTTGTCCCAGACCAGGTTGCCGCCGGTGGAGCCCGAGATCGGCATGTTCATGGACACGCCGTCGCCGCCGTTGACGCCCTTCATGGCGAAGAACATGGAGCCGAGGTCGTAGAGCCCCATGTCCTTGTCGACGATCAGGGAGTCCAGGCCCGCGCCCATCACCGGGTAGAACTTGAAGGGGTTGAGGATCGTCGACGGGGTGGCCACCTGGTGGGCCAGCGCGGCGAGGAACTTCTGCTGGTTCTTGGTGCGCTGGAGGTCGGAGGCGGCGAAGGCGTGCCGGGTGCGGACGAAGGCGAGCGCCTCCTCGCCGTTCAGCGTCTGCTTGCCCGCCTTGAAGTCGGCGCCCGAGTACTTGTCCTTGAACGCCTTGTCGATGGTGATGTCGACGCCGCCGACCGCGTCCACGATGTTCGCGAAGCCCGCGAAGCCGATCTCGACGTAGTGGTCGATGTGCAGGCCGGTGTTGAACTCGACGGTGCGCACGAGCAGGGTCGGGCCGTCCTCGGCGTAGGCGGCGTTGAGCTTGGTGTGCCGGCCGGTGCCCTTGAAGGTCTTGCCGGACTCCGAGCCGACGTACGTCGGGATCTCCACGTCCGAGTCGCGGGGCAGCGAGATCAGGGTGTCGCCGCTGGACCCGACGTGCAGGATCATCATCGAGTCGGTGCGCTTGCCCTCGGCGGAGCCGGTGTGCAGCTCCTTCTTGTCCGCGGCGGTCAGGCCCTCGCGGCTGTCGGAGCCGACGATGAGGTAGTTGGTGCCGTCGCCCTGGTCGGGGCGGTCGATGACCTTGGAGAGGTCGACCTCGCGGCGCAGCTTGGAGTCGGCCCAGAAGTAGGTGGAGACGGAGGTCACGACGAGGACGACCGCGACGGTGATCGCGGTCCACTTGATCCGGCGGCGCCAGTCCGGCGCGGGGCGGGAGCCCTGCGGGTACGCGCCCGCGGGCCCTCCCGGCTGCCCGGGGCCGCCCGGTTCGCCGTAGACCTGGCCCGAGCTGTAGCCGCTGTCGTACCCGGACTGCTGGGCGTTGGTGTAGTCGCCGTGTCCCTGTCCGTTGACGTACGACGGCTGCTGGGGGACACCGGCGCCCTGCGGCGGGGACGCGGGGCCGCGCCGGACCTGCCGCATGACTCGCGCGCTCTCGGGCTGCGCACCCGCGCTGCCGTTTCCGTACCGGGAGCCTCGGTCGTTGCCGGACCATCCCTCGGGCCAATCGTTCATGCCGAACAGTGTGCAGTCCGCGGCTGTGTCCCTTACAAGGGGTGTCGGAAAATCAGCGCTCCGCTGTTGCCAAGCTGACACAAAGTCCCGGCTTGTCCCCTGCGGCATAAGGTGGAGGCCATGACAGACCAGGTCACCGCAGTGGACTCGGACCTCCCGGACATCCCGGGCAAGCCCACGTCCGCGTCCCGCACCACGCTCAGCCACATCATGACCCACAACGACACCAACCTCCTGGGGACGGTGCACGGCGGTGTGATCATGAAGCTCGTCGACGACGCGGCGGGTGCCGTGGCCGGCCGGCACTCCGGCGGGCCCGCCGTGACCGCGTCCATGGACGAGATGGCGTTCCTGGAGCCGGTCCGGGTGGGCGACCTGGTCCATGTGAAGGCACAGGTGAACTGGACCGGCCGGACCTCGATGGAGGTCGGCGTCCGGGTGCTGGCCGAGCGCTGGAACGAGTCGGCGCCGGCCACCCAGGTCGGCTCGGCCTATCTGGTGTTCGCCGCGGTGGACGCCGACGGCAAGCCGCGCGCGGTCCCACCGGTCCTCCCGGAGACCGACCGCGACCGCCGCCGCCTCCAGGAGGCCCAGATCCGCCGCACCCACCGCCTGGCCCGCCGCCGCGCCATCCGCGAACTCCGGGAGCGCCGCCTGGCAGAGGGCTACGAGGACTGAGGACCGGCCGGCGACCGGGTGGGGCTCGTACGTGGGGGTTGTGGCGGACGGCGGGTGTCTTGACTGGCGGGGGGCCGTGACGCGCGGGCTGTCGTGACGCGTGGGGCTGTCTTGACGCGTGGGGCTGTCTTGACGCGCGGCAGGTGTCGCGACGCACAGCGGTGTCGCGACGCACGGCAGGTTCTTGAGTGACGGCGGGTCCTTGGCGGACGGCCGGTGTCGGGGCGCGCGGGCGGAGGGCGTGAGGCGCGGCGGATGGCGTGCTGCGCGGCGGACGGCATCAGGCACGGCAGATGGCGTCAGGCACAGCGGACGGCATCAGGCACGGCAGATGGCGTCAGGCACAGCGGACGGCATCAGGCACGGCAGATGGCGTCAGGCACGGCGGACGGCATCAGGCACGGCAGATGGCGTCAGGCACGGCGGACGGCATCAGGCACGGCGGGCGGCGTCAGGCACGGCGGGCGGCGTGCTGGGTAACCGGCGGTGAGGCGGGGTGGAGGGCGAGGCCGGTCGGCCGCGGCCCGGAGCGCGCGCCCTCGATGCGGGCCCCAGCCTCATGCGGCTTCCGGGGGCTTCCGGCCGGGAGTCCGGACCCGGACGGCCCCGGCTCGTCGTCGGCGGCTCCCGGAACGGGAACGGCCCCTGGCGGCGAGCCAGGGGCCGTTGTCGTGCACGCAGGGGCACCCGCGCCCCTCGCGGCCCCGCCGAGGGGCGCGCCCGTCCCGTCCTGGAGCGGTAGCGGCCCCCACCGTTGCCGTGGGGAGGGGAGTTACGGCAGGTTGCGGGCCATCACGATGCGCTGGACCTGGTTCGTGCCCTCGTAGATCTGGGTGCTTTACAAGCCATACGGCGCTGACCTGCACGAACAACCCTCTCAGAGGGTCCTGCCCAGCATTTCCCCATGATCGTCAAGAGTCTGCCCAGGTAGGGGTGGCACTGATGGCATCTCCTCCGACCGGTCCGAGGAGTGGCAGGCACCGGGCAGGTTACGCGGTTTCCTGTTCCGTCAACCGTGATCGCTTGACCGGTGCGCCTCACCCTCGGGAGCATCAACCCAGATGCGGGGCACTGGCAGCGGCATGGGAGAGGGGAACCCAGACCATGAAGGTCACCAAGCTGGTCAGCACGTGCGACATCAAGGACTGTCCGACCATCTACGCGACGGACCGAGGCACCTTCCTGGTTCAAGGCGAGACGCCTACCGATCACGGGCTGGAGATTCCCGCTCACGAAACCCTGGTCGAGATCCCCATGGAACTGATTCAGAAGGCCATCCGTGACAACCTCCTCTAAGACCCTCGGCGACCTCTTCGACTCTTTCGAGCGTGAGGCGTTCCGCCTGGAAACCCTGGACGACTACAGCCAGTCCGGGAACGTGGAAGCTTTCCAGGCATTCCAAGCCGGGGAGCCTCAGCCGGAGGACTACAACGCGGGCTGGATCGAAGAACTCCGCTCACACACCGAGAAGGGGAAGCGAGTTTACCGAGTGCACGTTCTGTCGCGCCCGCTCACGGACTATCTTTGCTTCGAACTCGGGTGGGGCTACCGGAAGAACATGACCGGAGGCGAAGAGTTCTTCATCCTCGACACCACCGAGAGGCCCAACCCTCTGGAGAACGTCCCGGATTTCTGGTTCTTCGACTCTTCCTCCGTGGCAGTCATGAACTACGACGAAAACGGGAAGTACCTCGGATCGGAAGTGCTGCCACCGGAACGCACGGCGGAATTCACTCAGTACCGTGACGCGGCGCTCGCACACGCAGAACCATTTAACGAATGGTGGGCCAAGTACGGGGCGTGAACAGAGCACAGCTTGGGGCCGCGCTGCGGGCTCTGCGAGTGGCATCCGGAAAGGAAGCCAAAGCAGTGGCCCGCAGCGCCCTCATGTCTCCGTCCAAACTGTCCAAGATCGAGAATGCCAAGCTGGCACCCAGCGCAACGGACGTTGAGCGCATCCTGACAGCCATCGGCGTGTCGGACGAGGTCAAGGCCGAATACACAGAAGCGGCCCGAGCCTCGGCGACTGAGGCGACAGCGTGGCGACTGCTGAAGCGGATCGGGGTCCACAAGGGCCAGCAGGCCGCCAAGGCCCTGGAAGCCCAGATGTCGACGCTGCGACTGTTCCAACCCGCGCTCGTCCCTGGACTACTCCAGACACCCGAGTACATCCGGGCCGTCCTGAAACGCCACGATCTGAGCGAGGACGCCCTCACGCGAACAATCAACGGGCGACTTGAACGACAAGCGATTCTCTACGACAACGCTAAGTCGCTGCGGTTCGTGATCACAGAGCCAGTTCTACGCTGGCGAATCGTCCCGGCACAGATGATGGCTGCACAGCTGGACCGCATCGTTTCCATATCTCGACTGCCACATGTGGACATCCGTGTAGTTCCGCTGGCGATTCAGCAGCACGACATCGCTAATCACGCGTTCGTCATCCGTGACGACCGAATGGTCACCATAGAAACGGTTCACGCCGAGGTGGTCGTCACAGACCCCCGTGATGTAAGTCTGTACGTTGATAAGTTCGAAAGATTCGAGCAAGTGGCGCTCGTCGGCGCTGATATGCGGAATCTGATCGAGGGAATCCGGAACGACTATTTGCGGGAACAGGAAACAGGCTAGAGATACATCCATGGCGCGCCGAAGATGGCGGCATGGAGAGCGAAGAGAGAACGTCCGGTCCTGCGACCGAACCCACGGCGGGGACGTGCCTGTCGGAGCTGCCGCGCGAACCGTCACCCATGCCCGGCTGCCCCGCGTGCCTTTCTCAATCTGTCGCCCGCGAGAACGCCCGCTCGGCGCGTGACTACAGCGCCGTGTCTGACGCCAACGTGAGGATGCGTCAGCACCAGAGAGACGAGCACGCGGGGAACCAGTCGTGAGCGTCACGGCCGAGGACATCGGTAAGCGGGTCCAGGACGCCTCCGGAAGGATCGGCATCCTCCGCGACGTGATCGGGGACTACGAGGACCCCGGGGAGCTGCCGGGCGAACGGCAGAAGCGCCTCGTTGCCTTCCTGTGGCCCGAGGGTGGCGGAAGAGAGTGGCTGGCCCCTCCGCAGCAAGTAAGGCGCGTCTCAAACCCCTGATCGCTTGGGAGAACTCCGTGTCCGTTCAGGATCTGCTGAACCTGCTTGCGCCGCGAACGGGTCAGGTGGACCCGGCGTCGTGCGTTCAATGCGCAACGCTCCGCAAGCGGGTTCGTGTGGCCAATCGATCCGGGAGTCCGGCCAAGGCTCTGGAAACCGTCGAGGCGATGCGGCTGCACAAGCGCTACGGCCATCCCGAAGACACGCGACAGCTCCCCTCTGACTTCTCCGCGCACGGTCCCCAACTGACTTAGGGGAAACGGACTCCCGCCCGGTATGGGCGGCGGCGGTCAGTCATGGCCGCGATTAGTTGAGCAGGAAGGTGCAGTGATGCAGAACGGAACCGACCTGTACGCGCTCGACATCAACGGGGCCGCGTTCGTCCAGGCGTGCGGCGGCCCCTGTTCCGAGGGGTGTGTGACGCTGGCCCGGATCGGCGAGGACGCCTGGGCCCTCGGTGACAGCAAGCGGCCGGACGCGCAGCCGCTGCGGTTCACCACGGAGGAGCTGGACGCGGCCGGTATCGACCCGGCGCGGTTCGGCCTGAACGTCTGATCCCCCTCCCCCGCCAGTCGGGCCCGACCCAAGAAAGCGGTCGGGCCCGACTGGTCCTCCGACCGCTGACACCGAACGGGAACAACAGGTGCACCACCACGGCTATCTGTGGACCGGACCGAAAGAGCGTTTCGACCAGGAAGCATTGCGACGGCCCCCTCATCCTGAGCCGCCCCCGGCTGGGAGCCGACCGGAACTGATCCAGCGCTATCGGGAAGTGGTGGCGGAGTTCCCCACTGCCGATCTGCCGCCCATCGAAACGGCCTACTGGCTCATCAAGCCCCGCTCCCTCGTTCGTGGAACCTGGGAGGAAGCCAAGGAGGCGGCGGCCTGGCTCGGTGAGCGCCTGGCCGAGCACGCCCCTCGGTTCGCGTCGGAGAAGGACCGAGACACCACGCGTCTGGCCCAGGTGGTGAACGCTGCTGCCGAACGACTGCACTCGGGCAGTGATGTGTCCTACGGCTGCTACCTCGAACGCCCCTCGTATCTGTCCCTGGCGGTGGTGACGTGTTCCCCGAATCATGCGATTCCTGAACTGGCCTGCCCAGTCGCGTAGTCGAAGCAACAAAGAAGCCCCGGCTATTCGGCCGGGGCTTCGTTTGGTTGGTTAGAGCAGTGCCCGGAAGGGGTTGAAGTCTGCGAGCGGTTCCGTCCGCTTCGGTTCCGGCGCGGGCTCGGGGGCCTGGCTGGGTGCCGGGCGGTAGGCGTCCAGGCGGACGACGCGCGCACGGTTCTCCTCACGCTCCGCGCTGGCCGGCTGCACCTCAGCGTGACGGGAAGTGTTCCGGTTCTTGTTGCTGTCCGTGCTGGCCGGCTGCGGCACAGAGTCACCGGAAGCGTCACCGCGGAGTGAGAAAACGGTGGCCGGTCGGCCGGTCTTCCCCGCCCGTTCCACGGTGACGACGATTCCGGACAGTTCCTTGACCTCTGCGGCCGTCGCTCCGACGTACGGGAGTACCTGAGAGGAAGTGGCCCGACCGCCGTGCATTTCGATCCGGGCCCGCACCTTGTCCTCAAGGCTGAGCGGCTGCCGCTTCACCTTCGGAGAGGTGGCCCCCTTGGTGATGCGCACGGCGTCCTGTACAGACCGACGGACCAGGGTGAAGGCGGCCGACAGCATCTCTTCCGTGACTGTCTCCGAGCACTCGGACGCTGCCAGGCAGGCCGCAACCCTGAGCGTCTGCTCTGCCGTCCGCTCGATGAACACGGCCTGTCCCTCCGGCAGGGACTCACCCAGGATGCGGGCGTATCGGCGCACGATCCGCCACAGCGGCCGGGCGTCCTCTGCAAGCGTGATCACGCGCGGCCGGGCAGTGGCCCAACCGTAGGCGTCGGACAGGTCCCGCCCGTCCACCTCGGGCAGGCTCATCCGGTCGTCATCCAGCAAAGGCACCGACCCCAGCAGGAAGGGAAGGATGCGGTTGTACGAGCCTCCGGCCGCTTCGGACTCGCCCACGTACTTAGCCCAGTCAGAGGGCGTGACGTGGCAGTGCAGGACCATGGCAGGGTCGCGTACTTCCTGCGCCACATCCTTGGTGGTGTTCCGCAGCGTTGCCCCATCCCATGCGCTCCGCAGCTTGGTCGTGAACGAGGCATCCCGCTTCACTCTGCGCAGTACCTCTGACCACTCTTCCTCACACACGAAACTGCGGACGTCCCGCCCATGCTCGGTCTCGGCGGTCGCTTCCTGCTGCTCCCAGAGGTGATTCACCATGCTCGCCCCGGACGTGATCCCGGATGTGGTGTGCGTGGCCACAAAGCGGCCCAAAGCCTTGTCCAGGACGTGATGCGCGGCCCGTAGCGCGGTTCCCTTGCCTCTGCCCGTTCCAGCCACCAGGGCCGACCACAGCAGCACGGGCCGACCGCTGCCACGGGACGAGACCTTGACCGTGCCACCAATAGCGGCCGACCACATCGACAGGGCGGCCACGTACACCCCCAATGCATCCGCTTCCAGGAACGGGGCGATCCTGCGGACCGCACGACCGATCGGACCGTACAGAACAGGGGTGTTCATGCTGCCTCTATCTCGAAAAGAGTTGGTTGGTTGGCCTCTGGCCGGGGAGGCCGGGCGCACTCCGCGCCCGGCACGGCGGGGGCGGCACTCAGGCCGCTGCCGCTTTTCCCTCCGACGCGTCCCGGTGCGTCAGTTCATAGGCGTGGCGCACGTGCATGGGGATGCGTCCCTTGGTGGGAACTGCGTAGCCGTTCTCTCGCGCCCATGCCCGCACGGCACGGTTCCGCTCCCGTTCGCTCATCCCGGAACGGTCGAGCTTGGCAGGCTCCGGAAGCGGGTCACCACCGACCAACTCACCCGAGCGAACAGCCGACTTGAAGCGTCCAGGTTCCCGCACGTCCATCACGGGAATGGCCCGCTCGGATGCGTCTCGCAGCTTGGTGGCGTTCCGGTCGCCACCCTCCCCCAGGATCAACAGAACCGTGCTGTCATCGGCACGGCCGACCACCTCATAGCCAAGGTTGCGGACCGCTTCCCGCGCGTCGTCCCACTCGTAACCCGGCACCTCACCGGCGATCATCACGGACAACACAGGTTCAGGGTCGGTCGACACTTCCGGCTCCGGCTCCGGCTCCGGCTCCGGCTCCGGCTCCGGCTCCGAGACAGGCTCAGCAACCGGCACGCGCTCAACCGGCGCACCCTTGGCAGTCTCAGGCACACCAAGAGCGTCCATCAGGTACCTGCCGAACAGGATGTCGTGCTCAAGGCAGAGGTCCCACGTATGCGCGCCCAGGGTAAGAGTCGTGCCCGCTTCTTCCTCACTGCCATCACGCGCTATGTGGGCGTCGCACAGAACCTTTTCCACGGGCATGAGCATGGTCTTACGCATAGCGCTGCATTCCTTTGTTAGGGCGGAGGTCTCAGCGAGCGTCCGGAGCGTTGCTCTACGGCTGCCTGCTTGATCTCCATTCTCCGCCACACCTATCACGGAACGGTAACTAACGAATAACTGAAGCATTACTCAATTATTTATGAATGACGGGGGTAATCGTAATTAGATAAAGAATAGGACCCACCGGGGGTGCTGTCCTTCCATCGCGTTTGCCAATCAAATCCCCAAAGCCCGGCAGTTCACATCTGGCGGCATCCATAACACTTCTTCGGCTGATGCTTCAGTTTGTCACCCCAGGGATGCATTTCCCCGGACAGTTCCCACCCGACGTGAATAGCGAACTCCTCGACACATTCCGAGCACTGGGGCTCACCCCATGGGCACTCATAGCCAGCCCGATGCGTGCCGTCGTGGGTTCCTGCTGCCCCGGCCTTGGCCGCTCGTCTGCTCACTCGTCCCCCTCGAAGGCCCAGCCCAGCCGCTTCATGCCGTCGGCCGTCAAGCCAAGGGCAGTAGCCAACTGGCGGAACTCGGTGAGGTGATCGCGGGTAGCGGTGCCGTCAAGGATCTTGCCGTAATAGGTCAGCATGACTGCCACAGTCGGGACGTAGGACTCATCCCAGCGCGCGGACTGAGGACTGCTCCACCATTGATGCCATTGCTCGGATTCGGCATCTGACCAATCCCTTACCGATGGCAGATCAGGAACGGGCAGGCCGTGATCGTTCGGCAGCACGTCCAGTCCCTTGTATCGAGAGTGCGGCGAATCTGGGTTACGCATTTTCGGCATGGTCCCTCCATTTTCCGTTACGCGCCGTCGACGGCCGGCGCAGGCTTCTGATCCACGGACAGTGAGAAGAACGGGCCCCCGCTGGTTGGCAGGGGCCCGAACTAATCAAGGGTTAGGCAGTAGGCCAAGTGACAGCAGCCTTGGCAATTCCCTTGGTCGGCTTCGACTCATCAAAGGTGTTGTCAGTCTTCTTGGTATCCAGCTCCGGGTATCGCACGATCTTGCCGCCGTACAGATGCAGGGTGTCGATGTAGTCAGCCCTGTACTTCTCCGACTGTCCCTCACGGAAGCCCGTGAACTGGCTTGCGTAGGTGGCGAACTCCGAGTGACCGGCCACGATGTCCACACCGGCGGGCATGGCCGTAGTGGTCAGGATCGTGAACCCGGCGAGGCGGGCGACAACGCCATTGGCGGTCACGCCACCTTCGCCGTAGGCAGCAGCATTAGCCACGGCCGGATGCTCGATGAGGTATCGCTTCACGCGCGGCGAGACCACCACGTAACGGCCTGCCGGGATGTCGTTGTCATCCAGGGCCAGCATCATGTCCAGAATCGCGCTGTACAGGATCTGAGGGATGTTGTCGGCGGTCGGCGCGATGGCCGGAAGCGCCGTCGCCCCGGTGGCGATGATGTTGCCCATGAAGGTGTCGGCCTCACGGGCCAGGGCTCGAATCATCTGCTGGTTGATCGGCGAGTCAAGGCCCCCAGCGAGCTGGACCCGTTCCGCATCTTCGACAAGAACCTGAAGGTACTTCGCCTCAGTAATTGTGAGCTTCTGATCCACGGTTTCCGGCCGCTGTGCGGTCATACCGTCGGCGATCGTGTAATCACCCACGGTCGGCCGAAGAAGGCTGTTGATGTGAACCACATCGCCCTTCTTGCGGATCTCTCCTTCGTACTTGTTATTCGCCACGAACGGAGACGCCCAGACCAGAAGCGGGTCAAATGCTACGAGAAGTTCGGCATCCCAGATCTCGGGAATAAAAGTGGTGGTTCCGGGCTGCTGGTAGGCAAGAGTCATACAAGTACTCCTAATTATCGCTTACGAACATCGAGAGAAACACGGCGACGCTCCGGAATCGGGCCGCCGTCGCGGTTGTGACCGGCCCCGACAAGTTGGGGAAACGTCGGGCCCTTGGGCTTGAAAGGCACCAGGGCCTTATCCATGGCATCAGTCGA
Organism: Streptomyces sp. NPDC005811; assembly: GCF_040630405.1. NCBI lineage: Bacteria > Bacillati > Actinomycetota > Actinomycetes > Kitasatosporales > Streptomycetaceae > Streptomyces > Streptomyces sp. NPDC005811. Next base: position 143,929 of record NZ_JBEXXK010000017.1, on the reverse strand, counting down.
TGGCTTGCCATCTTCACCAAGCAATTTGGAAGCGTCGAGGTAATCCGTGAATCCGTCAGGGAGATTGATTCCGACCTGGGCGGCATGATTCTTGAGTTCAGCCCGCGCCAACTGCCCCGCATATTCCCGCTCGACCTCGGCCCGAATGGAATCGGAAGGGTCGGCCGGCGTGGCCTCGAAAATCCGTTCCGCGTCGCTCATGGCGACACCTCCTAGAGAACTAATAAACGTGAAGGGAAGAAGTAGAGAGAAGGGCCGCCTAAGAGCGGCCCTATACCTCACAAGAGGACAACGTAAGAGAAGACACTGCCCCCCTTACCCCCCACTGTGAACGATGCAAGTAGGAAGTAAAGGGAGGAGTGTTTCTCTACGTTGTCCCTCTCACAGGGAGGTGTCCGCAGAGCCTCATAACGACTTAGGAACTGCCCAGCCCGCAGGCCGTGCCAGAGGCACACCGCCGAGTGTGCATGGCCCCAGAGGATCGCTCCTCCACTGTTCTGAATTAATGCGACACAGGAGGAGGCCGCCCGGAGGTGGCTTCCCCCACGTCACGTCCCTGTGGTGTTGATACGGCCCCACACTTCCCGGTAGCCCGACAGATCTTGTTCCGTCAGGCCATCGAAGTCGTACACAAGGTTTCTGTTCCGGCTCACCTGGATGCCCGCATACCTCAAACGCCGCGTACGGGCCTTGGCGGGCTTTTGGTGGGTCTCGCAATACCTCCGGGGGCGTCCACGTTTCCGTGTCGCCTGCGAGGCGTACAAAGGCTCACGGCATCCGACCCATCGGCAGGACTCTGGGGGATAGTTCCTACGTTCCACCACGTAGCCGGAACCGTGCCGCGCACCCGCCTCCTCTGCTGCGGAGAGCAGAGAAAGCAATTCGCCATAGTGGTCCGGATCATCCAAACCGGGGCGCTGTTGCATGACGGATTGCATCTCTCGTTGGCTCGACTCAGGATCAAATGTGGGAAGAGTCGCCACGATGGGAGCCCAGCACAGGGAGACCATCCCGGTATGAGCTATCGCTATCCGCTCGAACTCCGTTTCCGTCTGCTCGACCCAGAGGCTCGGCCATTCCTCGAATGCTTCTTCACCGGCAACCTCTAGTAGTGCATCCGCGCGGCGCTCCAGCTCGGCCTGGCCAGGTTCGTCCACAGGTGGAATCGTCTTGGTCACGTGGTCCTCTCAGCAAACAAAAAGCCCCCGAATTCCCTCGGGGGCGTTCACTATTGGCAATTCTTCAGTTCTGTTCGTCCAGCCATTTTTCCAAGTCAGCCGGTCGACAGCGGAGGGACTGACCCACCTTCCGGAACGGGATCTGTTCGTCCTTCCAATTCCCGTACACCCACGACCGGGGCTTGTTCAAGTAATCGGCAACATCACCAACGGTCATCAGCTTGGTCAATCGACTCTCCAGAAAAAGAAAGCCCCCGAGTCGCCTCGGAGGCCCAATTTTGATATGCAATTAAGAGCTAGCGGTGGCGCAGGCTAGTCCTCTCCGCTCCCCATGGATTCCAAGACCCTCAATGTCTTCTCGGTCAGGTCTCCTCCAGCTTTCCCTGCCACAGTGCTGAGGTAGCCTTCGCGCCGAGCTTTCTTCAAGTGGTCCTTAATGGTCTCCGGCTGACGGCCGATCATGACTGCCAATTTTCGCACTGGGGCCACCGCTCCTGTGTCCGCCATCGCCTTGTATGTAGACGCGAGCATGGCCAAGTACCTCTCCGAGACGCCTTCACTGGCCAACAGCAGCCCAGCCGCCTCACCCGACTCGGTGAGCTTCTTGGCTGCGGTCTCCAGGGTGCTCTGAGCCTCCGGTGCCATCTTGGCCAGGTTCAGGGCCGCCGCGAGGTCCAGCCTGCGCAGCACGGTCGTGGAGATGCCCCGCGCCACGTCGCGCGCGGGTGCGTCGGCGGCCGACTCGATGGTGATGCGTTGAGGCCCGCCAGCCACGGGCCCTGTGGGCCACCACATCCGAATCGTCCACCCCCCTTGCTGCTGCTCGATCTCGAAGCCGCTCTCATCTGCTCGCATACCCTCAGAGTACACCACCCTGGGTGTTCCACCTAGGGTTGACAACACAGGGTGGACAGGCTCAGCCTGAAGTTAGGTGCTCCCGGCGCATCGGCGAGCACTCCCCTTGGACAGAAAGGCCAGCACCTCCGTGGCTAGAGCTTGGGTTGCGCGTTCGAAGGACGACCCGAAGAAGTGGACGGCGTACTGGTACGACCCAGACGGCAAGCAGCGGCAGAAGACCTTCGAGACCAAGAAGCGAGCCGACGACCAGCGCAAGCGCAAGGAACAGGAACTCGACGCCGGGACCTACCTGGACGACCGGTTGGGCAAGCAGCCCGTGACGGCCGTGTGGGAGCAGTGGACGAATCAAAGGAAGCTGGAGAACAGCACCAAGAAGCAGTACCGGTCCATCCAGAAGACGACTCTTGAGCCGTTCTTCAAGGCCCGTTCCATCGTGTCCCTGAAGGTCGCTGACGTTGAGCAGTGGCTCTTGTGGATGGAGCAGGACCGGAGGCTGTCCGCCCGCACACGGCGTCAGCGGTTCTCGTTCTTCTCAGGGATGATGGACTGGGCTGTTGCCAACGAGATCATCGGCCGGAACCCGTGCAAGAGGGTCAAGGGCGCAGGAAGCCGCGCCAAGGAGATCCGGGAGCAGAAGAGCACCGCAAGGCGGCTCACGACGCGGGAAGTTCTGGCGATGCTGGATGCCGCTCCTCCGCGATACCGCGCGATGCTGTGGCTCATGGCCGGGTGCGGCCTGCGGCTGGGTGAGGCCATGGCGGTGTCCCGCGATCAGATCGACTTCAAGGCCGAGACGCTTCGCGTCGACTTCCAGATTGCGGAGGACGGAGACACCGAGTCGGGGAAGAACAGCGCGATCCAGCGTCGGCACATCAAGGCTCGTGACGAAGGCGAGCCAGGGCGTTCCGTCCCCCTCCCGCCGAACGTCGCATTCGAGTTGCGGCGGCACATCAGGAACCACGGCGTTTGGGGGCCGGAGCGACTTCTCTTCCCCAACGTGACGCGGACTGGCTACCTCTACGCGTCGTACTTCTACCCGAAGATCTGGATGGAGGCTTTGGGCAAGGGACAGGTGAAGTACTGCAAGGCGCACTCACTCCGGCACTACTACGGGTCGCGGCTGCTGTACGCCGGAATCCCTGAGAACGACGTGGCCGACTGGATGGGCCACAGCAGTACGGACGTGCTGAGGGAGCACTACCACTACATCTTCGAAGGAGCCGAGCAGCGTGGCCGGGCCGCCATCGCAACGATGCTGACGCCCGGCGCCGACGACCCGACGGAGGCGTCAGAGGTCGCCTGATCCGCGTACGACAACAGCCCCCGGCGTCATGCCGGGGGCCGTGTTGTTTGTGCAGGTCAGTAGCCGTTTTCAGCCCGACGTCTGCCCAGGATTCCCCCAGCATGACGCCCAGGAACGGCCCTGATCGGGCCGCAACGGACGGAAACCCGAGGGTGCCCCTCCGGACCGTCGAAACAGCTCCTGACCTGCAAAAACCCTGCTAGGGAAGGTTCCTTGCCATCACGATCCGCTGGACTTGGTTCGTGCCCTCATAAATCTGGGTGATCTTGGCGTCGCGCATCATGCGCTCGACCGGGTAGTCGCGGGTGTAGCCGTAGCCGCCGAGGAGCTGGACCGCGTCCGTGGTGACCTCCATCGCGACGTCCGAGGCGAAGCACTTGGCGGCGGCGCCCTGGAAGGTGAGGTCGCTGTCGCCGCGCTCGGACTTGGCGGCGGCCGCGTAGGTCAGCTGGCGGGCGGCCTCGATCTTCATGGCCATGTCGGCGAGCATGAACTGGATGCCCTGGAAGTCGGCGATCGGCTTGCCGAACTGCTTGCGCTCCTGGACATAGCCCTTGGCGTAGTCGAAGGCGCCCTGGGCGACGCCGAGGGCCTGGGCGGCGATCGTGATGCGGGTGTGGTCGAGGGTCGCCATCGCCGTCGCGAAGCCGGTGCCCTCCTCGCCGATCATGCGGTCGGCGGGGATGCGGACGTTGTCGAAGTAGACCTCGCGGGTCGGGGAGCCCTTGATGCCCAGCTTCTTCTCCGGGGCGCCGAAGGAGACGCCCGGGTCGGACTTCTCGACCACGAAGGCCGAGATGCCCTTGGAGCGCTTGGTGGGGTCGGTGACCGCCATCACGGTGTAGTACTCGCTGACGCCCGCGTTGGTGATCCAGCGCTTCACGCCGTTGAGGATCCAGTGGTCGCCGTCACGGACCGCCTTGGTCTTCATGCCGGCCGCGTCCGAGCCCGCGTCCGGCTCGGAGAGGCAGTACGAGAACATCGCGTCGCCCTTGGCGAGCGGTGTCAGGTACCTCTTCTTCAGGTCCTCGGAGCCGGAGAGGATGACGGGGAGCGAGCCCAGCTTGTTGACCGCCGGGATGAGGGAGGAGGACACGCACGCGCGGGCCACCTCCTCGATGACGATCACGGTCGCCAGGGCGTCGGCGCCCGCGCCGCCGTACGACTCGGGTACGTGCACCGCGTGCAGGTCGCTCGCGACCAGCGCGTCCAGCGCCTCCTGCGGGAACCGGGCCTCCTCGTCCACCGCCGCGGCGTACGGCGCGATCTTCGCCTCGGCCAACGAGCGGATGGCGTCCCGGAGCATGTCGTGCTCCTCGGACAGGCGGTACAGGTCGAAGTCAGCCGATCCGGCCACGATTGCTCACGCTCCAAAGACGCTAGCGCTACCGACGCTAATTACCGTTAAGTAACTCAAATTTTAGAGGCCCGACCGCGCGTCTGACACGTGAGCTGGACAACAGGGGGAAGCCTGGGAGGGAAAGCGTCCGGCGAGGGGCTCCGACCCGCCCGGATATGCTCGGGCGCGCACCCCCGGCTTACTTTCCTGGAGCATCCATGAGCCTCAAGATCACCGTGATCGGCACCGGCTATCTCGGGGCCACCCATGCCGCCGCCATGGCCGAGCTGGGCTTCGAGGTGCTCGCCCTGGACGTGGTCAAGGAGAAGATCGAGAAGCTGGAGCGCGGCGAGACCCCGATGTACGAGCCGGGGCTGGAGGAGCTGCTGCGCCGGCACGTCGCCGGTATCGAGGGCTCCACCGGCCGGCTGCGCTTCACCATGGACTGGGCCGAGGTCGGCGCCTTCGGCGATGTGCACTTCGTCTGTGTGAACACCCCGCAGAAGCACGGCGAGTACGCCTGCGACATGTCGTACGTCGAGGCCGCGATCGGCTCCCTCGCCCCGCACCTGTCCCGGCCGGCCCTGGTCGTCGGCAAGTCGACGGTGCCGGTCGGCTCCGCGGAGCGCCTCGCCCGCACCATCGCCGAGCTGGCCCCCGTCGGCGCGGACGCCGAGCTGGCCTGGAACCCGGAGTTCCTGCGCGAGGGCCTCGCCGTCCAGGACACCCTGCACCCCGACCGGATCGTCGTCGGCGTGCGCAGCGAGCGCGCCGAGAAGCTGCTGCGGACGGTGTACGCCGCCCCGGTGCAGGAGGGCTCGCCGTTCGTCGTCACCGACTTCCCGACCGCCGAGCTGGTGAAGACCGCCGCGAACTCGTTCCTCGCGACGAAGATCTCCTTCATCAACGCGATGGCGGAGGTGTGCGAGGCCGCCGGCGGCGATGTCGCCAAGCTGGCGGAGGCCATCGGGCACGACGACCGCATCGGGAGGAAGTTCCTGCGGGCCGGGATCGGCTTCGGCGGCGGCTGTCTGCCCAAGGACATCCGTGCCTTCATGGCCCGCGCCGGTGAGCTGGGCGCCGACCAGGCGCTGACCTTCCTGCGGGAGATCGACTCCATCAACATGCGCCAGCGCGGGCAGATGGTGGAGCTGACCCGGGAGGCCCTCGGCGGCGGGCCCTTCCTGGGCCGGCGGGTCGCGGTGCTCGGCGCCACCTTCAAGCCCGACTCGGACGACGTCCGGGACTCCCCCGCGCTCAACGTGGCGGGGCAGATCCACCTCCAGGGCGCCCAGGTGACCGTCTACGACCCCAAGGGCATGGAGAACGCCCGGCGGGTCTTCCCGACGCTGGGTTACGCCGACTCGGCCCTGGAGGCCGTACGGGGCGCCGACATCGTCCTGCACCTGACGGAGTGGCGTGAGTTCCGGGAGCTGGACCCGGCGGCGCTGGGCGAGGTGGCGGCGGCCCGGCTGGTCCTCGACGGGCGCAACGCGCTGGACCCGGTGGTGTGGCGCGCGGCGGGCTGGACCTACCGGGCGATGGGCCGCCCCACGGCGTGAGCGGGCCGGCCTGAACGCAGGGTGACGCCGGTTCGGCCGAGGCTCAGTCGGCCGAACCGGCGTCTGTGTGCATTCTGCCGTACCCGGGTGCCGTCTGCGGCGTGAACTCCCCCTGCGACCGCCTGTCGATCTCCTGTGAGTTACGCCGGGCGACGGTGCGGGCACCTGTCCCCCATGGCATCCGTCGTACGTTTCCGTTCCGTCGTGCTGGACTGTCCCGACCCGCGCGCCCTCGCCGAGTTCTACGCGGGGCTCCTGGGCGGCACCCCCTGGGCCGAGGAGGGCGAGGAGGACTGGTACGTCCTCCAGGTCCCCGGCGGTCCCCGGCTCGCGTTCCAGGAGGTCGAGGGGTACACGCCGCCCGAGTGGCCGCGCCCCGACCGCAACCCCCAGCAGTTCCACCTCGACCTCGACGCCGGCGCCACCTGGGCGGAGGTCGACGCGGCGCACGAGCGCGTGCTGGCGCTGGGGGCGCGTCCGCTGGACCTGGAGGACCGGGAGAAGAAGGACTTCCAGGTGTACGCCGATCCGGCGGGCCATCCCTTCTGCCTCTGCCGGATCGAGCATCCCTGAGATCGAGCATCCCTGAGATCGAGCAACCCTAGGGAGCCTTGCGTTCCTGGGTCGCGCGGGCGGTGAAGTCGGCGGTGCGCAGGGCGCGCTGGACGTTTCCCCAGGTCAGCAGGGCCAGGTCGGGCTCCGGCCAGCCGCGGTCGAGGAGTTCCGCGATCAGATGGGGGTAGCCGGAGGCGTCGGCGAGGCCCCGGGGGTGGGCGGCGCCGGAGTCGTACGCGCCGGACAGGCCGACGCTCCCGGGGCCCGCGACGGCGCGGACGTGGTCGAGGTGGTCGGCGACGTCCCGCAGGGCCGGCCCGGTCTGCTCCTCGCTCATCGGCACCATGCACACGCCCCCGGCCGCGCCCAGCTCGGCGAGCAGTGCGTCGGGGAGGTTGCCGGGGTGCGGGCGCAGGGCGCGGGCGGCGGAGCGGGTGGCCAGCACCGGGGTGCGGGAGAGGGCGAGGGCGCGGCCGGCCGTGGCGTCGGAGGCGCCGGAGAGGTCGGCGAGGACGCCGAGCCGGTTCATCTCCCGGATCGCCTCCTCGCCGAACCGGGTCAGCCCCGCCTCGCCCGCCCACGAGGTGCCGGCGAGGGTGAGGACGCGCAGTCCCAGGGAGTGCAGCACGCGCAGGACGGCGAGGGAGTCGTCCAGGGCCGCCGCGGTCGCCGGGCCGAGGACGACGGCGACCCGGCCGCAGTTGCGGGCGTCGAGGACCTCCCCCGCGGTCCGGGCGAGCCGCAGCCCCTCCGGGTGGGCGGCGACCACCGCGCGGGCGAGGTCGAGCTGCTCCAGGGTGGCACCGAGGGCCCGGTCGGAGGCGAGCCCGTCGGGCAGGTGCAGGGCGCAGAACAGGGCCCCCACCCGGCCGCGCCGCAGCCGCGGCACATCGGTGTCGACGGCGCTCTCCCCGAGCTGGAGGTCGTACCGGGGCAGCTCCCGCAACGCCCGCGGCAGCCCGCTGTAGCCGTCGGCGACGGGCCACCGGGCCAGCAGGGCGTGGGCCCGCTCCAGGGGGTCGGCGGGAGCGGCGTCCGGCGGCGGGTGCGGCGGGCGGGGCCCGGGATCGGCGCCGGGGGTGTGCGGATCGGTGCGGGGGACCGGTGGTTCCTGGACCTCGGGCGGGTCGTGCAGTTCGTCCTGGAGGTCGGCCATGACGGTCTCCGTACGTCGCTCGGCGGTACGGCCACCGTCGCACGGGGGCGGGGAGGCTTCCTGGTGGGCGGGGCGTTCGGGGGTACGGCCCGCCCACCGGGGTACGGCTCAGCCGTCGAGGGACTCGATCGTCGCGTTGGACGGGCCCCGCGTGGCGCGCAGCTCGCGCGAGACGTCCTCCGCCGCGCCCAGTACCCGTACGGCGTTCTGCCAGGTCAGCTTGGCGAGGTCGGCCCTGGACCAGCCGCGGTCGAGGAGCTCCGCGATCAGGTTGGGGTAGCCGGAGACGTCGTTCAGGCCGTCGGGCGTGAAGGCCGTGCCGTCGTAGTCGCCGCCGATGCCCAGATGGTCGATGCCGGCCACCGCGCGCATGTGGTCGAGGTGGTCGGCCACGGTCGCGGCCGTGGGGACCGGCCGGGGGTGCGACTCCTGGAAGGCCTGGTGGACCTTCATCGCCTCGGGGGTGGTGGCCAGGTCGTGGAAGCCGTGGGCGCGCAGGTTCTCGCTCGCCGCCGCGGTCCATTCGACGGCGGCCTGGAGCACGAACTTCGGGACGAACGTCACCATGGCGACGCCCCCGTTGGCGGGGAGGCGCTCCAGGACGTCGTCGGGGATGTTGCGGGGGTGGTCGCAGACCGCGCGCGCCGAGGAGTGCGAGAACACCACCGGCGCGGAGCTGGCGTCGAGCGCGTCGCGCATGGTGGTGGCGGCCACGTGCGAGAGGTCGACGAGCATGCCGAGCCGGTTCATCTCGCGCACCACCTCGCGGCCGAACGCCGTGAGGCCGCCCGCCCTCGGCTCGTCGGTCGCGGAGTCCGCCCAGTCCACGTTGTCGTTGTGGGTGAGGGTCAGATAGCGCACGCCGAGCGCGTACAGGCCGCGCAGGGTGCCCAGCGAGTTGGCGATGGAGTGGCCGCCCTCGGCGCCCATCAGGGAGGCGATACGGCCCTCCGCGCGCGCCGCCTCCATGTCGGCGGCGGTGAGCGCGGCGCGCAGGTCGGCCGGGTGCCGGTCGATCAGCTGCCGTACGCAGTCGATCTGCTCCAGGGTCGCCGGGACCGGGTCGGGCTGGTCCGCGCGGACGTACACCGACCAGAACTGCGCGCCGACGCCGCCCGCGCGCAGCCGGGGCAGGTCGGTGTGCAGATGGGCGGCCTGGGAGACGGCGAGGTCGCGGGCGTCGAGGTCGTAGCGGACCTGCTCGCGCAGGGCCCAGGGCAGGTCGTTGTGGCCGTCGACGACGGGGAAGGCGGCGAGGAGGTCCCGGGCTGCCTCGAGTGAGGTCAAGGCGGTCACTTCCCGAAGCCGAAGCCGGCGCCCGCGCCCTCGACCTTGGCGCGCAGGCGCTTGCCCTTCTCGGTGGCCTGGTCGTTGAGTTCCTGCTGGAAGTCGCGCATCCGGGCGAGGAGGTCCTCGTCGTGGGTGGCGAGGATCCGGGCGGCGAGCAGTCCGGCGTTGCGGGCGCCGGCGACGGAGACCGTGGCGACGGGGACGCCGGCCGGCATCTGCACGATGGACATCAGGCTGTCCATGCCGTCCAGGTACTTCAGCGGGACGGGCACGCCGATGACCGGGAGCGGGGTCACGGAGGCGAGCATGCCGGGCAGGTGGGCGGCGCCGCCGGCCCCGGCGATGATCACCTTCAGCCCGCGGTCGGCGGCCTGTTCGCCGTACGCGATCATCTCGCGGGGCATGCGGTGCGCGGAGACGACGTCGACCTCGTAGTCGATCTCGAACTCGTCCAGGGCCTGGGCGGCGGCCTCCATGACGGGCCAGTCGCTGTCCGAACCCATCACGATGCCAACAACGGGGCTCATTCGGTGATCGTGCCTCTCAGGTAGCCGGCTGCGTGACGGGCGCGCTCGAGCACGTCGTCGAGGTCGTCGCCGTAGGTGTTGACGTGGCCGACCTTGCGGCCCGGCTTCACGTCCTTGCCGTACATGTGGATCTTGAGTTGGGGGTCGCGGGCCATGCAGTGCAGGTACGCGGAGTACATGTCGGGGAAGTCGCCGCCGAGGACGTTGACCATGACCGTCCAGGGCGCGCGCGGGCGCGGGTCGCCGAGGGGGAGGTCGAGGACGGCGCGGACGTGGTTGGCGAACTGGGAGGTGATCGCGCCGTCCTGGGTCCAGTGACCGGAGTTGTGCGGGCGCATCGCGAGTTCGTTGACGAGGATGCGGCCGTCGTGGGTCTGGAACAGCTCGACGGCGAGATGGCCGACGACGCCGAGTTCCTTGGCGATGCGCAGGGCCATCTCCTCCGCCCGCAGGGCGAGGGCGCGGTCCAGGTCGGGGGCGGGCGCGATGACCGTGTCGCAGACGCCGCCCACCTGCTGGGACTCCACGACCGGGTAGGCGACGGCCTGGCCGTGCGGGGAGCGCACGACGTTGGCCGCGAGTTCGCGGACGTAGTCGACCTTCTCCTCGGCGAGGACGGGGACGCCGGCGCGGAACGGGTCGGCCGCCTCCTCGGCGGTCTCCACCACCCATACGCCCTTGCCGTCGTAGCCGCCGCGGACCGTCTTCAGGACGACGGGGAAGCCGTCGCCCTCGGCCGCGAACCGGACCACGTCCTGTGGGTCGGTCACGATGCGGTGCCGTGGGCAGGGCACGCCGATCGCGTCGAGCCTCGCGCGCATCACACCCTTGTCCTGGGCGTGCACCAGCGCGTCGGGGCCGGGGCGGACGGGGATGCCGTCCGCCTCCAGCGCCCTGAGGTGCTCGGTGGGGACATGTTCGTGATCGAAGGTGATCACATCGCACCCGCGCGCGAAGTCGCGCAGCGTGTCGAGATCGCGGTAGTCGCCGATGACGACATCGCTCACGACCTGCGCCGCGGAATCCTGGGGGGTGTCACTGAGGAGCTTGAACCTGATGCCCAACGGAATGCCCGCCTCGTGTGTCATACGAGCGAGCTGGCCTCCGCCGACCATGCCGACTACCGGGAACGTCACGCCCCCAGGGTATCGGCCGCGTCACCTGGGCCGGAGCCCGCGCCCGCCGGGACGGGCGTCCGGCGCTCCCACCGGTCTCTTGCCCGGCTCATACCCGTTGTTTGCCGCGTTCTTCCCGACCCGTTCCCGACCCGTGAGGCGGAGCACAGGAAACCGACAAGAGTGGTGGTTAGCATGGCTGGGTTGACGCAATCGAGACCCGGACGGGGGCCTGTACGACCATGGCGCATGGTTCCTCGGGGCAAGGACGGCTGCGGGCGGTAGCCCGTGAGCTGGTCAAATTCGGGGCTGTGGGCGGTGCCGGGGTGCTGGTCAACCTCGGCGTGTTCAACCTCGTGCGGCACCTCACGGACCTGCCCGTGGTGCGGGCCAGTGTCATCGCGACCGTCGTGTCGATCGTCTTCAACTACGTCGGGTTCCGGTATTTCACCTACCGTGACCGCGACAAGAGCGGGCGTACGAAGGAACTGACGCTGTTCCTGCTGTTCAGCGCGGTCGGCCTGGTGATCGAGAACGGTCTGCTGTTCGCGGCGACCTACGGGTTCGGCTGGGACAGCCCGCTGCAGAGCAACGTGTTCAAGTTCCTCGGCATCGGGGTCGCGACGCTGTTCCGCTTCTGGTCGTACCGGACGTGGGTGTTCCGTGCCCTGCCCGCGAAAGAGACCGTGGCCAGCGCCGAGTCCTTCCTCACGGAGGAGTCCCTGATCGGGGAGCAGGCCCGCAAGGCGAAGGCCCGCCAGCGCGTCGGCTGACGCCCCCGCACCGGGTACCGGCCACCGGCCACCCGTTGCCGGGTCCTACCTGACCATCGGTTCCTCGTCCTGCGACGTCCGCTTGCGGGGCGCCGTGCGGGAGAGGAAGAGGCCGAAGACCGCGGGCTGGGCCTGGAGCATCTCCAGCCGGCCGCCGTCGGCCTCGGCGAGGTCCCGGGCCACCGCGAGGCCGATGCCCGTGGAGTTGCGGCCGCTGATCGTGCGCTCGAAGATGCGGGCGCCGAGGTCGGCGGGGACGCCGGGGCCCTCGTCGGTGACCTCGATGACGGCCTGGTTGCCGGTGACCCGGGTGCGCAGGGCGACCGTGCCGCCGCCGTGCATCAGGGAGTTCTCGATCAGGGCGGCGAGGACCTGGGCGACCGCTCCCGGGGTGCCCACCGCCCGCAGGTGACGCTTGCCGGAGCTGACGATGGCGCGGCCGACGCTGCGGTAGGCGGGGCGCCATTCGGCGAGCTGCTGCTGGATGACCTCGTCGAGGTCGAAGGAGACGGCGGAGCCGGTGCGGGGGTCGCGGGCGTTGGTCAGCAGGCGCTGCACGACGTCCGTGAGGCGTTCGACCTGCGTCAGGGCGATCGTCGCCTCCTCCTTCACCGTGTCGGGATCGTCGGTGAGGGTGATCTCCTCCAGACGCATCGACAGCGCCGTGAGGGGGGTGCGCAGCTGGTGGGAGGCGTCGGCGGCCAGACGGCGCTCGGCGGTGAGCATCCGGGCGATGCGTTCCGCGGAGGAGTCCAGGACGTCCGCCACCCGGTCGAGCTCCGGGACGCCGTAGCGCTTGTGGCGGGGTCGGGGGTCGCCCGAGCCGAGGCGTTCGGCGGTCTCGGCGAGGTCGGTGAGGGGGGAGGCCAGTTTGTTCGCCTGGCGGATGGCCAGCAGGACCGCCGCGACGACCGCGAGCAGCGCGACCAGGCCGATGATCAGCAGGGTGCGGCCGACCTCGCGGGTGATCGTGGAGCGCGGCTCCTCGACCCGGACGGTCTCGCCGCCCTCGCCGCGCTCCTCGGCGTGGATGACGTCACCGCTGGGCTTCTCGCCGACCGCGATCGGCTTCTGTCCCGGGATGCGGATCACGGCGTAGCGGTCCTGGGTGACCTGGTCGCGCAGGATCTCCGCGGTGACGTCCTCGCGGCCGAGCAGCCGGGTGTCCACGATGCCGACCAGCCGCACCGCCTCGGAGTCCACCCGCTCCTGGGCGCTGTTGCTGATCGTGCGGCTCTCGACGATGACGAGGGAGACGCCGAAGACGGCGATCACCACGAGCACGACGGCGAGGGTGGACTGGATGAGACGGCGACGCAAGGGAGCCCTCCGGACAGCGGCTTTTCAACGACCAGTGTGCACGCACCCCGAAGGGGCGCGGGGAACTGCGCGACCGGCCTCCGACGGCCCGCGGCCACGCACCCGGCACAGGCCACGCCGGCCGGATGCGCCTGGTCGGTCAAGCCCCGGCGGCAGCCTTCAGCTCTTCTCGAAGCGGAAGCCCACACCGCGCACGGTGGCGATGTAGCGGGGGTTCGCCGCGTCGTCGCCGAGCTTCTTGCGCAGCCAGGAGATGTGCATGTCGAGGGTCTTGGTGGAGGACCACCAGGTGGTGTCCCAGACCTCGCGCATCAGCTGGTCGCGGGTGACGACCCGGCCCGCGTCCCGGACGAGGACCCGCAGCAGGTCGAACTCCTTGGCCGTGAGCTGGAGTTCCTCGTCGCCCATCCAGGCGCGGTGCGACTCGACGTCGATGCGCACCCCGTGGGTGGCGGGCGGCTGCGCGGGCTCCGCGGCGCCGCGCCGCAGCAGGGCCCGTACGCGGGCGAGGAGTTCGGCGAGACGGAAGGGCTTGGTGACGTAGTCGTCCGCGCCCGCGTCGAGGCCGACGACGGTGTCCACCTCGTCGGCGCGCGCGGTCAGGATGAGGATCGGCACGGCGTGGCCCTCGGAGCGCAGCCGGCGGGCGACCTCGAGGCCGTCCATGCCGGGCAGGCCGAGGTCCAGCACGACCAGGTCGACGCCGCCCTGCATCCCGGCGTCGAGCGCGGTCGGTCCGTCCTCACGCACCTCGACCTCGTACCCTTCCCGGCGCAGTGCGCGGGCCAGCGGCTCCGAGATGGACGCGTCGTCCTCGGCGAGCAGTACACGGGTCATGAGCTGATGGTAGTCCGCGGGGGGCACGGGTCGAAGTGTGATCGGCGCGGCTGTTTCTTACCCAGGGACATGCCGGACAATCGGCCCGCCGGACCGGGGGCGATCTTGGTACGTACCTACGGTCGGCGGGTGGCAGGATAGTACAGACCTTCGAAAGGTCACTGCGGTTCCTTGATCACCTGTGATCCGTGTCTCAAACCTATTCATTTCCGACACTGTGCTGACGTATGGTGAAACAACGCCTGTAGCACCGCGGGGACCTTTGGCGCACTTGACGCCGAAGGTCTCTTTTGTGTGCGGGCCGGTGCGGGCCACGTCCCCGCCGGCCTCGAAAGGAATGACCTCTGGCCGGGCCTCTGCTCGCGCAACGCGCGTAGAGGCGTGGATCCCGGTGGTCGCCGTCCACCGCTCCGCGACCCGGGGCGGACTCCCCGAGGGCGTGGGGGCGGACGGACCGACCCGCCGGTGCCGGCCGCCCCCACCGGGCGCGTGACCGCTCAGGCAAGCCCGCTGAAGCAGCGCGTCCCGACCAGCAAGGAACGACCATGGCGTCCAGCCTGACGAAGGACTCGGTCCGTCCGGGCACCCCCGGCTCCGGGAAGACCTTCTTCGGCCACCCCCGCGGACTGGCCACTCTCTTCATGACCGAGATGTGGGAGCGTTTCTCCTACTACGGCATGAAGGCCCTGCTCCCGCTGTACCTGGTGGCCCCGGGCGGCCTGCACCTGAGCGCGGCCACCGCGACCGCGATCTACTCGGTGTACCTGTCGCTCGTCTACCTGCTCGCCCTGCCCGGCGGCTGGTTCGCGGACCGTGTCCTCGGCCCCCGCCGGACGGTCGCCGTGGCCGGCGCGATCATCATGCTCGGCCACCTCACCCTGGCCCTGCCGAACTCCGGCACCTTCTACGCCGGCCTCGGCCTGGTCGCCGTCGGTTCCGGTCTGCTGAAGGCCAACATCTCCACGATGGTCGGCCACCTCTACGACGGCCCGGACGACCCGCGCCGCGACGGCGGCTTCACCGTCTTCTACATAGGCATCAACCTCGGCGCCTTCGCCGCCCCGCTGGTCATCGGCACCGTCGGCGAGAACGTCAACTGGCACCTGGGCTTCGCCCTCGCCGCGCTCGGCATGGCCCTCGGCCTCGCCCAGTTCCTGCTCGGCAGCCGTCATCTGAACTCCCGCTCGGACGTCGTGCCCACCCCGATGACCGCGGCCGAGAAGTCCGCCACGCTGCGCAAGGCCGGTCTGTGGGCCGCCGTCGCCGCCGTCTTCTACACGGTCGTGGTGGTCTCCGGCCACTACACCCTGAACTGGCTGCTGGTCCCGATCACCATCGCCGGTCTGGTCATCCCCGTCCTGGTCATAGGCCGCATCAAGCGGGACAAGGACCTCGACCGCGCCGAGCAGTCGAAGATGTCGGCGTACATCTGGTTCTTCGTGGCCGCGGCCGTGTTCTGGATGATCTACGACCAGGGCGGTTCGACCGTGTCCCTGTTCGCGGACTCCTCCGCCGACAACACGATCTTCGGCTGGGAGTTCCCGGTCTCCTGGTACCAGTCGGTCAACCCGGTCATGATCATGGCGCTGGCGCCGGTCTTCGCCTGGGCCTGGCTGGCGCTGGCGCGGCGCGGCAAGGAGCCCAGCACCGCGGTGAAGTTCGCGATGGGCCTGGTGCTGATCGGCGCGTCCTTCTTCCTGTTCCTCGCCCCGCTGGCGATCGCCGACGGCGGTCACAAGGCGGCCGCGATGTGGCTGGTCGGCATCTACTTCGTCCAGACCGTGGGTGAGCTGACGCTGTCCCCGGTGGGTCTGTCGGTCACCACGAAGATGGCGCCCGCGAAGTACGCCTCGCAGATGATGGGTGTCTGGTTCCTGGCGGTCACCGCGGGCGACGCGACCACCGGTCTGCTGGCCATCGCCGGGGTCGACCTGAACAAGACGGGGATCGTCGCGCTCCAGGCGGTGCTGGCGGTGATCGCCGGTGGAGCGGTGTGGATGTACCGGAAGAGGGTCCGGGAGTTGATGGGGGACGTTCACTGATCGTCTTCTGAAGAGGGCCACCCTTGTCTCTTTGAACAGGGGTGGCCCTCTTGTATGTCGGCTGTCTGTCCGTCTTGGGTTGCTCGCGCAGTTCCCCGCGCCCCTAGGGCCGGGTCACCTCAGATGTCTGCGGCCCGGCATGAAGGTGAACACCGCCGCGCCCAGGAGGACCGCCGTGCCGGCCACCAGGCCCAGGGCCTTGAGGGAGGCGTGGTTCTCGGCGCCCGTTTCCGCCAGGCCGCCACTGGTCGACGTGCTCGACGAGGACGAACCGCCGGAGGCCCCGCTCGCCTGTTCCTCGGTGTTCAGGGTGAGGGAGACGGCGGTGCTGTCGGGGGTGCAGGTGGTGGTCGTGCCCATGGCCTCGATGGTGAGGACGCCCGGGGAGAGCGTGGACTCGCCGGTCGCGCCCGGCTTGTAGGTGCCGGTGAGGTCCGGGATCTCGATCGGGTCGCCCTGCGGGATCGTCTCGGTGTTCAGCGGGCCCTCCACCGTCACCGAGCCCGTGTCCGAGCCGCCCAGCACGACCTGCATGGTCGGCTTCACCTTGCCGGCCGGGATGTCGATCGGGCTGTCCATCACCGACTTCTTGAACTGCACGGTGAGGTCGTAACTCCCGCCGTCCTTCTTGGCGTTGATCTGGATCGGCGAGGTCGCCTTCTTCACCCCGAGCGGGGAATCGCAGGTGTAGGGGATGTCCACGACCTTGCCGGTGAAGTCGGTCTGGCCGTCGTCACCGGTCGCGCTCGCCGAGACGCTCGGGGACGCGGACGTACTGGCGGACGCGCTCGCCGAGGTGCTGGCCGACGCCGACGAGGACTGGCTGGCGCTCGCGCTCCCCGACGGATCGGAGGACGCGCTCGCACTGCCCTCCCCCGCCGTCACCGTGATCGTCGCGGCCGGCTGGACGGTCTCGGACGGGGTGCAGGTGGTGTTCGTCCCCAGCGCGTTGACGACGTACGCGTTCGGCGTCAGCGTCACCTGGCCCGCCGCCGTCAGTTTCAGCGTGCCCTTCATGGCGGACAGCACCATGGCGCCGCCCTTGGGGATCGCCGGGTTCTCGCGCGGGCCCGTCATCGCGATGTCCGCGCTCTGCGCGCCGGCCGCCTTCAACGTGCCCGACGGCTGGACCGAGTTCGCGGGCAGATCGATGATGTCGGGGTTCTTCGACGCGGCCTGGGTGAACGTCCAGACGATGTCGACGGTGTCGCCGACCTTCGCCGTGGCCGGTGCGCTGACGTCGACCTTGGTGGTGCCGTCGATCTCGGGCAGGCCCACGCCCGAGGGCGGCACGCAGTGGGTGGCGTAGGAGACCTCGGCGGCCTGGGCCTGCCCCGCGGTCACGCCGAGCAGCGCGGCGGCCCCGGCGAGCAGGACGGCGGCGCCCGCCGCGGCCGCGCTCCTCCGCCCGGCCCCGCGCGGGGGTGGTACGGCTCTCTCACTCACTTGGTTCCCTTCCTGCCGGGAGTCGAGGACTCGTCGGATGGTCGTCGTGCGGTGCGGAGAGCCGGTCCGCCGTGACCGGAGCGGTGTCCGGGGTGAACCACGGCAGGATCGCGGAGGTACTGGCGGGGACCGGTGAGGGGTCCCGGCCGCCGGGCCCGTGCCTCCCGCGGGTCCGGCGGGCGGGCCGGTTCCGCGGACGTACCCGGTCCACCACCGCCATCCCGATCCGGAACACCGCGGCGGGCACCACCAGGCAGAGCAGGATCCAGAACAGGGTCACGCCCCAGGGGCGGCCCACGCCCCAGGGCTGCTCCGCGAGGACCTTGCCGCCGTACTTCAGGGAGACGGTGTAGTCGCCGTGGGCGCCGGCGGAGAGTTCGACGGGCAGCTTCACCCGGGCCTTCCCGCCGGGCGGGATCGTGCCGCGCCACTGCCGCTCGTCCCACTGCGGGGCGAACACCCCGTGCGCGGTGCCGACCTGGAACACCGGGTCCTTCACGGTCGTGGTGCCGAGGTTGCCGACGGTGAGGACGAGGGTGCGGTCGGGCGGCGCGCCGAACCAGGTGAGCAGACCGCCCGAGCCGTCCAGCCGGGTGTCGGTGAGCACGGCGAGCCGGCCGCCGGACGAGGACGCCGCGGGCAGCGGTTCGACGGGGTGCCCGGCCACCTGGAAGACCACGTCGACCTGCGCCTTCGCCCCGGTCGCGGTGGCCACGTGCACCACACAGGGGCAGGGGTCGGGCGGCTCGGCCACCGGGAGCGCGTGGGTGAACCGTCCCTCGGCGTCGGTGGTGACGGCCCTGCCGTCGGCGTTGACGCAGGAGTTGGTGCCACCGGTCAGTCCCCGGGCCGGGCTGGCCCGCCCGCAGATCAGCAGCATCAGCAGGGTGCGCGGCCGCCACCCGCTGCCGCTGACGGTGACCGAGGCGCCGGTCCCGGCCTGGGCGCTGGAGAGGGTGACGGCGGGTTTCCCGGCCGCCGCCGCGATACCGGCCGGCGCGAGCGGCGACACCAGGAACAGGAGGAGGGCGACGAGCACCGGTGCGGCGCTCCGCAGTCTGCCGTTCACGTACCCGCTCCCCTCGCGCGTCTACGACGTCGTACGACCGCCAGGGCCCCCGCCCCGACGGAGAGCGCGCCCGCCCCGGCCCCCGCCGCGCTCCACGGCACGAACCGCGCCCGGGTGCGGCCGGTGGCGCGGGCGGCGCCGGGGGCGGTGACCGTCAGGCGCACGGTCACCGCGTCCAGCGCCGGGCGGTCGGGCCACGGCTCGTCGAGCCGCAGCCGGCGGCCCGGCGGCAGCCGGACGGGCAGGGTGCGCGGGGCGCGGTCCAGTACGGTCCCGAGGACCCCGTCCGCGCGCACCGCGAGCCGGGGCACGAGGTCCGTCGTCCCCCGGTTGACCAGCTCGTACGTGATCCGGTCGCCGCGCACGGCCACGTGCTCGACGGTCAGCGCGGGCAGCCGAGGACCGTCGGCCCGTACCAGCAGCGGCACGGTGACCCGTCGGCCCGTGGAGTCCTGGACGGCGATCGCACCGGAGCGGTCGCCCGGGGGTGTGTCCGCGGGGAGCGTCACCGTGAACGGCACCTCGGCGCGGGTGCGGGCGGGCACCCGGACGGCCGCCCGGGCGAAGGTGACCGGGAGTCCGCCGAGGCCGGTGCCGCGCAGCCGTACGGTGAGCGGCCGGGTGCCCGGGTTGGTGACGGCGACCGTGTCCTGGAGCACCGTGCCGGGTGCGCCCTCCGCGTAGAAGGAGGGCCGCCCGCCGCCCGAGGGCGCGGCCGACCAGCCGCCGGCGGTGGCGCCGGGAGCGGCGGCCACGAGCAGGGGCAGGGTCAGCAGCAGGGTGCGGGCGGCACGGGCGGCGCAGGCGTACGGCATCGGCGGCTCCGGTGACGAGGGGTGGGCGGGGCGGCGGTCAGCGGGGCTGCCGCTGCCGCCGGGTCAGCCACAGGACGCCCGCCGCGCCGGCGAGCAGGACGG
Source organism: Streptomyces sp. NPDC005811 (assembly GCF_040630405.1). NCBI lineage: Bacteria > Bacillati > Actinomycetota > Actinomycetes > Kitasatosporales > Streptomycetaceae > Streptomyces > Streptomyces sp. NPDC005811. The sequence goes on along the minus strand of NZ_JBEXXK010000017.1, from coordinate 124,642 downwards.
TTCCGCCGAGGGTGCCGAGGGCGATCGCCGAGTCCTCGGGCCCGGTCTGCGGAAGCTCGCCGCCGCCGTCGCCGCCGGTGCTTCCGCTGCCGCCCGACGCGGTCACGTCGAGGGTGAGGGAGGGGCCGGGGCTGTTGGTGGGCGTGCAGGTGGTCGTCGTACCGAGCGCCTTGATGGTGAGGACGGCGGCCGTGAAGGTGACCTTGCCGGTCTTCTTCGGGGTGTACGTGCCGCTCAGATCGTTGATCTTGATGGGGGTGTTCTCGGGGATCGCGGCCTGGTTGGCGGGGCCGGTGACGCTCATCGTGCCGCTGTCCGCACCGCCGAGCTTGATGGTGGCGCTGGGGACCATCGAGCCCGCGCCGAGCTCCACCGGGCTGGAGGAGACGCCCTTCTGCCAGGACATGGTGATCTTGTAGCCGCTGCCGCTCTTGACGCCCTTGATGTCGATCGGCGAGACCGCGCTCTTGTCGCCGATGGGGGTCTTGCAGGAGTAGTCGACGTCGACGACCTCGGCCGTGGCCACGGGGGCGGACACCCAGACCGCCGCCCCGGCCAGGGCCGCGGCGGTCATGAGCGCGGCACTTCGCTTCCGGTTCGACACGGTCCCCTCATTCCTGCCGGTCGCCTGCCGGCCCTTCCCGGCCATTCCTGACGAGCCATCAGATCGAGCCGTCAAGGTACGCCGGGCGGGTTGAGGAGGGAAGAGAAGGGGAGGGCCGGAGTTGTGGGGATCCGGGGGGGGGTGGGGGTGGGGGGTTCGGGGGAGACGGGATCACGGTGGGGCGGATGGGGGGGCACGGCCCGAGCAACCGGGTCGGCCCAAGCAGCCCGCAGCCCGCAGCCCGCAGCCCGCGCAAGTGCCGTCCGCGGGCCGACCGTCAGGCCGGGGCCTCCGCGGGCCGGCCGTCAGGCCGGGGCGCCCAGTTCCGCCCAGACCGTCTTGCCGGCCAGGCCCGGGGTGCGGACGACCCCCCAGTCCAGGCAGAGGCGCTGGACGATGAACATGCCGTGGCCGCCGGGGCGGCCCGCGCGGTGCGGGGTGCGGGGGGCCGGCTGGCCGGTGCCGCGGTCGGAGACCTCGACGCGGATCACCTTCTTGTCGCAGCCCAGGACCATCCGCTCCGGCCCCTCGGCGTGCAGACAGGCGTTGGTGACCAGCTCGGAGACGACGAGCAGCACATCCTCGGCGGCGGCCCGCTGGTCGGCGGTGGCCGCGGGCAGCCAGCCCCACGCGTACAGCGCCTGCCGGGCGAAGTCGCGGGCCGCCGGGACGACCCCGCTGACGCCGTCGAAGCTCAGCCCGCGGACCTGGCGACCCGCAGGGGCCCCGGAGCGACTCGCCGGGCCCCCGGAAGCGCCGTCGGCCTCCGGCTCCTGCTCCGGACCGCGGTCGCCCGGCGAGTAGGGCCGGGTGGTGCTCATCAGCGCTTCACCTCACCGATTCACCGGTTCACAATGCAACATTCAACATTCAGTTCAGCACAGAGTGCCGTACAGGGTTCAGTACGCGGCGCACCGGCGTTTCCGTCGAACGTGCCGCCGACATGTTCAGGTCCAGGATGTCTCCTGCCCGGCGGAACGGGTGGAACACCCCCCGTTCCCGTCGTACCGGGCGCCCGCAACCGCGGACGGCCGGGACGGCTCAGCCGTCCTCGTCGGCGAGCGCGGCCGCGAGGCTGTCGTGCACGGTGAACACCGCGTCCGCCCCGGTGATCTCGAAGACCCGGGCCACCACGGGCTGCATCCCCGCCAGATGGACCCCGCCCCCGGCCGCCTCCGCCTTCAGCCGGGCGCCGAGCAGGACGTTCAGCCCGGTGGAGTCGCAGAACTCCAGCCGTGAGCAGTCCACGACCAGCCTGCTGAACCCCCTGGCGAGACAGTCCTCGAGCGGGTCACGCAACAGATCGGCGGTGTGGTGGTCCAACTCACCCGCCGGGGTCACGACGGCGCTGGAGCCCTCTTCCCGCACCTCGACCAGAAGCCGGCCCGACTGTGCGCTGCCGACCGTCCCGCGGTCCATGCGTCTCTCTCCCGGGTTCGCTCACTGCTGGGTGATCACCTGCGGACGGCCTGCGGAATTCCCCGTCGGCCGCCCTCGAACACTACGCCTTCGTCACGTGCTCCAACACCCGAACAATCACACACAAACGGACATAAGGCACCAATTCGCACTTGCGGATGGCTCTGTACTGCCGGTAGGGCTAGTAAGGAACACACAACCGACACGGCCGGCTTTGGAGGCGCCGCACACCGTAGTGCGCTCACTGGCTTCGGCAGCCTTGTGCCGAGAACGATGGAGGACATCATGTCACCCCGGCTCGACGGATCGCCTACCCCGACTGCGACGTCGACACCCCCACCGGTACAGGACCAGCTGAATCCCATCGCGGAGCTCCCCGGGCCCCGTCACCCCGACGCGCCCCCTCCGTACGACGAGCTGATCCCTCCGCAGGAGGAGATCGCACAGATCGGGGCCGTCGACGCACGGGCCCTGTCCAAGACGCTGTTCGAGCGGCTGGAGTCCCTCGACGAGGGCACACACGCGTACTCGTACGTCCGCAACACCCTCGTCGAGCTGAACCTCGCCCTCGTGAAGTTCGCCGCCTCCCGCTTCCGCTCGCGCAGCGAACCGATGGAGGACATCGTCCAGGTCGGCACGATCGGGCTGATCAAGGCGATCGACCGCTTCGAGCTGTCCCGCGGCGTCGAGTTCCCCACCTTCGCGATGCCGACCATCGTCGGTGAGATCAAGCGGTTCTTCCGGGACACGTCCTGGTCCGTGCGCGTCCCGCGCCGGCTCCAGGAGCTGCGGCTCGACCTGGCCAGGGCGGGCGACGAACTCGCCCAGCAGCTGGACCGCTCCCCCACCGTGGCGGAACTGGCGGAACGTCTCGGCCTCACCAACGAGGAAGTCGTGGAGGGCATGGCGGCCTCCAACGCCTACACGGCGTCCTCCCTGGACGCCCAGCCGGACGAGGACGACGCGGAGGGGGCCCTCGCCGACCGCATCGGCTACGAGGACCACGGGCTCGAAGGCATCGAGTACGTCGAGTCGTTGAAACCCCTGATCGCCGAACTCCCGCCGCGCGAACGCCAGATCCTCTCCCTCCGCTTCGTCGCGGGCCTGACCCAGTCGGAGATCGGCGAGGAACTGGGGATCTCGCAGATGCATGTGTCCCGCCTGCTGTCGCGGACGCTGGTGCGGCTGCGCAAGGGACTGACGGTCGAGGAGTAGGCTCCGCCGGCCCAGGGGGTCCAGCCCTCCGGAACCCCCTGGGTTCAGCCCCGGGGCCGGGAACCTTACCCTCGGAAACCCTCCCCCCGACCCCCTCTCGCCACTAGGGTCACCCCCACCACAGACTGACCAGTACGTCAGCAACGGCGAGGAGGCGGGTGTCGTGGTGCGTGCGGACGAAGAGAGCGGAGAGGATCCCACCGCTTCCGATGATTCCGATGCCTCCGACGCCCGCCTGACGAACCTGCTGCGCGGCGCGCCCGCCGGCGCCTACCCGGCGCTGCGCGCCCTCCGCACCCGCCACGAGCCCGCCGTCCTGGCCTACGCCCGCCTCTGTACGACGAGCGAGCCGGCCGCGCGCCGGCTGGCGGCGGAGGCGTTCACCCGCACGGCACGGGAGACCGCGCGCGGCAGCGAACCCGGCGGCGCCTGGCGGCACCGGCTGCTGCTCCAGGTGGGACGCGTGGCGGCGGAATGGGCGGGGGACGACCGGGCGAGCGGCCTGGACGCGGGCCTGCTGCTGGTCCTCCGCACGGCACCCGCCCCCCACGCCCCTCTCCCTCCCCTCTCTCCCGCCTTCCACTCCCTCCCGCCCCGCACCCAGGGTCTGCTCTGGTACGGCGTGGTGGAGCGGGAGTCGCCGACGCGTATCGCCGTACTCCTCGGTCTGACCCCCGAGGACGTGTCGTACGGGATCGCCCCCGCCCTGCACGCGCTGGCGGGGGCGGCGCTCCGGCTGCGCCTGGCCGCCTCCGACGATCCGAGCTGCGGGGACTTCCGGCGGCTGATCGAGGAGTCCGTACGACCCGAGGGCGCCCGGCGCAGTCCCGACCTGGAGGCCCACCGGGCGCGCTGCCCGCACTGCGCGACGGCGTACGAGGAACAGCGCGCGCTCCGGGACGCGCCCCGCACGGCGCTGGCGGAGGGGTTGCTGCCGTGGGCGGGGACGGCGTACGTGCGGGAGGAACGGGAGCCGGCGCGTGAGGCGACGGCGCCGGTACGACGACTCCCGCGACGCCGTGTGCTCCTGGGCTCGACGGTGGCGGCACTGGCCCTGATACCCCTGTGGCTGACCCTGATGCCCTCGGACGACGCCGGAGCCCCGACGGGGCCGGCAGCCGCAGCCCCGTCGACGGCCCCTCAGGTGACGGTGACGACGACGGTATCGGCGCCCCCGCCCTCCCCCACGCCAAGTACCAAGCCCCCGACACCGAGCCCGACGCCGTCCCCCTCACGCACCACCCCGACACCGTCTCCCTCCCCCACCCCGACCCGCGCGCCGGGCGGGACGTACGCCCAGGTGGTGAACGTCGCGACGGGCCGCTGCCTGGAGGTGGCGGGCGACTTCGACAACGGCACGGACGTGGTGACGGTCCCCTGTTCCGCCTCACCGAGCCAGCGGTGGCGGGTGGACGCGGGGCGCGGGGTGGTGCAGTCGGCCGCCGACACCGACTTCTGCCTGGACAGCCGGGGCTCCGTGGACAAGGGCGTCGGCGTCTGGCAGTGCGCCTCGGTGGAGGGCGACAACGGCGACAACCTCCGCTTCACGGTGGACACGGACGGCACGATCCGCCCACGGATCGCGATCCTGACGGGCCTGACGGCGGACCCGGAGGGCGGAGTGTCCCTGGAACCCCTGGACGAAGCCGGAGACCAGCGCTGGCGAGCGGGATCCCGCTGACGGAAGGTCGCGCTTGCCGTGCACGCGCGCCGGTCCTACGACGAGGCATGGCCGCCGCCCGCACGAGCCGATCCCGGTGAGCGGGGGGATGTCCGACGGCGCGAGATCTTCGACCGCGCGAACGGGCGGCCGTGGGGTCGGCCGACCTGCGGCGCGCGCCCCTCAGACCACCCGCACGCCCCTCTTCCACACCCCCGAGACCAGGGGTACGCCCGGGCGGTAGGCCAGGTGGACGTGGCTCGGGGCGTCGAGGAGGGTCAGGTCGGCGTGGGCGCCGGGGGTGAGGTGGCCGACGTCCGTGCGGCGGAGGGCTGCCGCGCCGCCGGCCGTTGCCGACCAGACCGCCTCGTCCGGGGTCATGCCCATGTCCCGGACGGCCAGGGCGATGCAGAAGGGGACGGAGGAGGTGAAGGACGAGCCTGGATTGCAGTCCGTGGACAGGGCCACCGTGACGCCCGCGTCCAGGAGGCGGCGGGCGTCCGGCCACGCGGCGCGGGTGGAGAACTCGGCGCCCGGGAGGAGCGTGGCGACCGTCGTCCCATTCGCCAGCGCGTCCACGTCCGCGTCCGTGAGGTGGGTGCAGTGGTCGGCGCTCGCCGCGTCCAGTTCGACGGCGAGCTGGACGCCGGGGCCGTACGAGAGCTGGTTGGCGTGGATGCGGGGGTGCAGGCCCTTCGCCTTGCCGGCCGTGAGGATCGCGCGGGCCTGGTCGCCGTCGAAGGCGCCCTTCTCGCAGAAGACGTCGATCCAGCGGGCGTGCGGGGCGCAGGCGTCCAGCATCTCGCCGGTGACCAACGCGACGTAGGCGGCCGGGTCGTCGGCGTAGTCGGGGGAGACGATGTGGGCGCCGAGGTAGGTGACCTCGTCGGTGTGGGCGGCCGCGATGCGCAGGGCGCGGGCCTCGTCGGCGACCGTCAGGCCGTAGCCGGACTTGGTCTCGAAGGTGGTCGTGCCCTGGTGGAGGGCCTCGGACAGGTAACGGGTGAGGTTCGCCTCGAGTTGCTCGTCGCTCGCGGCCCGGGTGGCGGCGACCGTGGTGCGGATGCCGCCCGCGGTGTAGCCGCGGCCGGACATCCGGGCGTTGAACTCCTCGGTGCGGTCGCCCGCGAAGACCAGGTGGGAGTGGGAGTCGACGAAGCCGGGGAGGGCCGCCCGGCCGTCGGCGTCGACCCGGTTGTCAGTGGCGGGTGCTTTGCTGGAGTCACCGGTCCACACGACGCGGTCGCCCTCGATGACGACGGCCGCGTCCCGGACCAGACCGAGGGGAGAGCCGTCACCGAGGGAGGGGTCGTTGGTGACCAGCGTGGCGATGTTGGTGATGACGGTGCTGCTGCTCATCGTCGTGTCCTCGTGGCTGACGGGTGCGGGGGCGCGGGCGGTGGCGGGGGCGGGGGTCAGGCGTGCAGGGCTTCCACCGCCCGGGCCAGCGCCTGCGGTACGTCCGGTACGAGCGTGTGGGCCCCGTCGCGTACGACGTGCCGGCCCGCGACGACCGTATGCCGTACGTCCGCCGCGGTCGCCGCGAATACGGCGGTCTCGGCGCCGAGCCGGGGCAGCGGGCCCGCTGTCCTGACGGAGTCGAGGGCGATCGTCGTGAAGTCGGCGGGGGCGCCGGTCTCCAGGGTGCCCGCCTCGGGGCGGCCGAGGGCCGCGTGGCCGTCGGCGGAGGCGGCGCGCAGCAGGGCGGCCGCCGTCCAGTGACCGCGGGTGCGGGTGCGCAGGCGTTCGTTCAGCTCCATCGCGCGGGCCTCCTCCAGGAGGTCGATGACGGCGTGGCTGTCGGAGCCCAGGGAGAGCGGTGAGCCCTCGTTCTGGAGGGCGACGGCCGGGCCGATGCCGTCCGCGAGGTCCCGCTCGGTCGTGGGGCACATACAGGTGCCCGTGCCGCTGCCGCCGAGCAGGGAGATGTCCTCGGCGGTGAGGTGGGTGTTGTGGACGCCGGTGGTGCGCGGACCGAGGACCCCGTGCAGGGCGAGGAGCTGGGTCGGGGTGCAGCCGTGGACCTCGTGGCAGGCCTCGTTCTCGGCGGTCTGCTCGGAGAGGTGGACGTGCAGCGGCGCGCCGCGCTCCTCCGCCCAGCCCGCCACGGTCGCCAGCTGCTCGGCGGGCACGGCCCGCACCGAGTGGATCGCGGCCCCGATCCGTGCGTGATCCCGTTCCTTGAGAAGTGAAGAGCGTTCGGCCCAGGCGTCCGCGCTCCCGTCAGAGAAGCGGAGCTGGTGGGCGGTGGGGGGCTGTCCGAAGCCGGAGGACAGGTAGGCGGTGTCGAGGAGGGTGATGCGGATGCCGGCTTCGGCGGCGGCCTCGATCAGGGCCTCGCCCATGGCGTTGGGGTCGGCGTACGGGGTGCCGCCGTGGGCGTGGTGAAGGTAGTGGAACTCGCCGACGGCGGTGATCCCGGCGAGCGCCATCTCGGCGTACACCGCGCGCGCCAGGGCGTGGTAGGTGTCGGGGGTCAGCCGGTCCGCGACGGAGTACATGGTCTCGCGCCAGGTCCAGAAGGTGCCGGAGCCGACCTGGACGGTGCCGCGCAGGGCGCGGTGGAAGGCGTGCGAGTGGGCGTTCGCCAGGCCGGGGAGGGTGAGGCCGCGCAGGATCTCGGCGCCCGGGGGCGGGGTGTCGACGCCCGTGCGGACGGCGGTGATGCGGCCGTCCGTGACGTCGAGGGCGACGCCCGGCTCCACCCGCGGGTCGAGCCAGGCGTGCTCCAGCCAGTAGGTCCGTGTCCGCTGCGTGGAGGTCACCTGCAGGCCAGTCCTTCCAGTACGTCGGCGAGGGCGTGCACCCCGGCCACACAGTCGTCCTCGGCGGCGGACTCGGCCGGGGAGTGCGAGACGCCCGTGGGGTTGCGCACGAACAGCATGGCGGTCGGGATGCGTCCGGAGAGGATCCCGGCGTCGTGTCCGGCACCGGTGCCGAGGACGGGGACCCTGAGGTCGGTGTCCCGGCCCAGGATGCGGGCGAGTTCGTCGCGCAGGGCGTGGTCGAACTCGACGACCGGGGTGAAGGACTCCCGGACCACGTCGAGGTCGACGCCGTGCTCCTCGGCGTAGGCGCGGGCGGCCTTCTCGATGCCGCCGACGACGGTGTCGAGGGTGGCCTGGTCCTCGGCGCGGGAGTCGAGCCAGCCGCGCACCAGGGAGGGGACGGCGTTGACGCCGTTCGGCTCGACGGAGATCTTGCCGAAGGTGGCGACGGCACCGGCGAGCGCGGCCTCGCGGCGGGCGGCGAGGACCGTCTCGGCGTACGACAGCATCGGGTCGCGGCGGTCGACGAGGCGGGTGGTGCCCGCGTGGTTGGCCTCGCCGCGGAAGTCGAACCGCCAGCGGCCGTGCGGCCAGATGGCGCTGGCGATGCCGACCCGGTCGCCGGACAGGTCCAGGGCGCGGCCCTGTTCGACGTGCAGTTCGACGAACGCGCCGATACGGGCCAGCCGCTCGGGGTCGGGGCCGATGGCGTCGGGGTCGTGACCGGCGGCCTCCATGGCCTGCGGGAGGGTGGTCCCGTCGGCGTCGGTGAGGCGGTGCGCCTGCTCGGCGGTGAGCGCTCCGGAGGTGAGGCGGGAGCCGACACAGGCGAGACCGAAGCGGGCGCCCTCCTCGTCGCCGAAGTTGACGATGGCGAGGGGCTTGGTGAAGTCGGCGTCCCGGGCGCGCAGTTCGTCCAGCGCGGCGAAGGAGGAGACCACCCCGAGCGGCCCGTCGAAGGCGCCGCCGTCGGGCACGGAGTCCAGGTGCGAGCCGGTGACGACGGCGTCCCCGGCGGCCGGGTCGCCGAGCCACGCCCACTGGTTGCCGTTGCGGTCCACCTCGTAGGCCAGACCGCGCGCGGCGGCCTGCTCCTCGAACCAGGTCCGGCAGTCGGCGTCGGCGGCGGTCCAGGCGAACCGGCGGTAGCCGCGGGAGGCGGAGTCACGGCCGACGGGCAGCAACTCCGCCCACATGCTGTGGAACGTCACGCGTCGTCACCCTCGCGCATCGGCACCCGCACGCCGCGCTCGTCGGCGACGGTCTCCGCGATGTCGTAGCCGGCGTCGACGTGCCGGATGACGCCCATGCCGGGGTCGTTGGTCAGGACGCGGCGGATCTTCTCGCCGCCGAGCTTGGTGCCGTCGGCGACGGTGACCTGGCCGGCGTGGATCGAGCGGCCCATGCCGACGCCGCCGCCGTGGTGCAGGGAGACCCAGGAGGCACCGGAGGCCACGTTCACCATGGCGTTGAGCAGCGGCCAGTCGGCGATCGCGTCGGAGCCGTCGAGCATGGCCTCGGTCTCCCGGTAGGGGGAGGCGACGGAGCCGCAGTCGAGGTGGTCGCGGCCGATGGCCAGCGGGGCGGCCAGCTCGCCGGACGCCACCATGTCGTTGAAGCGCTCGCCGGCCTTGTCGCGCTCGCCGTAGCCGAGCCAGCAGATCCGGGCGGGCAGGCCCTGGAAGTGGACGCGCTCGCCGGCCAGCTTGATCCAGCGGGCCAGGGACTCGTTCTCGGGGAAGAGGTCGAGGATCGCCTTGTCGGTCTTGGCGATGTCGGCGGGGTCGCCGGACAGGGCCGCCCAGCGGAAGGGGCCCTTGCCCTCGCAGAACAGGGGGCGGATGTAGGCCGGGACGAAGCCGGGGAAGGCGAAGGCCCGGTCGTAGCCGGCGAGCTGGGCCTCGCCGCGGATGGAGTTGCCGTAGTCGAAGACCTCGGCGCCGGCGTCCATGAATCCGACCATGGCCTCCACGTGGCGGGCCATCGACTCGCGGGCCCGGGTGGTGAAGCCGGCCGGGTCCTTGGCGGCCGCGTCGGCCATGTCCTCGAAGGCGACCCCGACCGGCAGGTAGGCCAGCGGGTCGTGGGCGGAGGTCTGGTCGGTGACGATGTCGATGGGGGCGCCCATCGCGAGGAGCTGCGGGACCAGCTCGGCGGCGTTGCCGAGGACGCCGATGGACAGCGGGCGGCGGGCGTCACGGGCCTCGACGGCCAGCTGGAGGGCGTGGTCGAGGGAGTCGGCCTGCACATCGAGGTAGCGGTGCTCGATGCGGCGCTCGATGGCGCGCGGGTCGCAGTCGATGCACAGGGCGACACCGTCGTTCATGGTGACGGCGAGGGGCTGGGCGCCGCCCATGCCGCCGAGGCCGGCGGTGAGGGTGATCGTCCCGGCGAGGGTGCCGCCGAACTTCTTCGCGGCGACGGCGGCGAAGGTCTCGTAGGTGCCCTGGAGGATGCCCTGGGTACCGATGTAGATCCAGGAACCGGCGGTCATCTGGCCGTACATGGTCAGGCCGAGGGCCTCCAGACGGCGGAACTCCTCCCAGTTGGCCCAGTCGCCGACGAGGTTGGAGTTGGCGATGAGGACACGCGGGGCCCACTCGTGGGTCTGCATGACGCCGACGGGGCGGCCGGACTGGACGAGCATCGTCTCGTCCTGCTTGAGCCCCTTCAGGGTGCGCACCATGGCGTCGAAGGAGCGCCAGTCGCGGGCGGCCTTGCCGGTGCCGCCGTAGACGACGAGCTTGTCGGGGTGTTCGGCGACCTCGGGGTCGAGATTGTTCTGCAGCATCCGCAGAGCGGCTTCCTGCTGCCATCCCAGGGCGCTCAGTTCCGTACCGCGCGATGCTCGTACGGGGCGGGGTCCTGACATGGTCTGCCTCCTTGCGGACGGTGCGTCCCGACGGACTGTTGCTCTCTCTATTCACATCCTGGACCTCTGAATAGAACTAGTCAATACACCGGAGGGAAGCGGGGCGGGAACGGGCAGGGGACGAGCAGGGGGCGGGCAGAGGGAGGGCGGGCCCGGAAGGGGCGCGGGAGGCCCGGAAGGGGCGCGCGGCACCGGGTTCACCACCCCGGGCGGGGAGTGCGCGCCGTTGACGTAAACCGTGCTCACGGTGTTGATAGGGACGCATGGGGCGTCGCGTCCCCAAACGGGGCCAGCCGACCCACGTTAGTCACTCGGTCGCATGTTCCGCTGGAAAATGCCAGATCCCTCACCCGCGACGCATACGTTGCGTAGCGTCTCCCTCACTCATCCGAACCGCGGGCGGGAGGGGAGCCGAACGGTGCCCGGAATCGACGAGTGCCTACTGGAGGCCATGCGGCTGCCCGGGGCCCGGGGAGCAGCGCTGGTCGACTGGACCAGCGGGCTGGCGCTGGGCGCCGTCGGGGAGTTCCCGGGCGGCGACCACGAGGCGGCCGCGGCCGAGGCCGCCGAGGTCGCCCGGCTCACGGCCGAGCAGCGGGCGTTCACCCCCGAGGGCTACGACGCCACCGGCCAGGGCGTGACGGAGGAGGCGGCCGAGCCTCCGGTGGAGGATCTGATCATCAGCAACCGGGACAGTTACCACCTGCTGCGGTTCGTACCGACGTCCTTCGACAGCAGTGTCTTCCTGCACGTGTGGCTGAGCCGGTCGGACGGCAATCTCGCGCTGGCCCGCATCCGGCTGGGCGAGATGGCCGGACGGCTGGTGCTGGGATGACGCTCGTGGGGACGACACCGAAGGGCACGACCCCGCCGCCCCGGCTGCCGGTGCGGGAGAGATCGGCGGCCCGGGAGGCGGGAGGCGGGCTGTCGCCGATGCTGACCCGGCTCGCCGCGGACCGGGCCACCGGCGTCCTGGAGCGCGAGCGCGGCTCGCTCTACCTGGCCGAGGGCCGTGTGGTGCACGCCGAGAGCCCCTTCGCTCCGGGCCTCGACGTGCTCCTCCTGACCCACGGCACCCTGGACGGCGCCTCCTGGCAGCAGGCGCTGGACCGGGCCGGCCCGGAGCAGGGCGCGCTGCGGCTGCTCCTGGACGCCGACCGGATCCCGCGCGGCGCGCTGGAGCTGTGCCAGCTGGCGGCGCTGTACGACGCGGCGTACTTCGTGCTCGCGCCCAGCAGCGCCCCGGGCCGCTTCCGCTACGGCGCCGCGCATCCCCTGGGCGGGCTGCGGTCGGTGCCGGTGGGTTCGCTGGAGCGCGAGACGCTGCGCCGCCGCGAGCTGCTGGACCGGCTGTGGCCGGACCCGCTGGCCGACGGGGCGCCGCTGGTGCGGGCCGAGGCGTTCGCCGCCCCGGCGCCGACCGCGCGCCAGCGCGCCGTGCTGGCGCTGGTGGACGGGGTGCGCACGGCGTCGGACATCGCCCGGGAGCTGGGCCGGCAGGCGTTCCACACCCTGGTGGACGTCCGCCGGCTCGCCGCGGCGGGGCTGCTGACCGGGCTGTTCCCGCCACCACCGCCACCGCCGCCACCACCGCCGTACGTCCAGACAGGAACGCCCGGCGCGCCACCGGCGGGCGGCCCCGGCGGAACCGGCTCGTCCGGTGGACCGGGGGCGGCGGGCACGGCCGGTGCGCCCGCCCTGCCCGGTGCTCCCGGTGCTCCCGGGGTGCCGCCCCCCGCCAACCCCCCGCACGCGGCCTCGCTGCCCCGTGTCAACGACCCCGACATCACCTTGCTGAAGAGGCTCAGAGATGCGCTGGAGGCCCTTTGAGCGGCAGCGACCGCGCGACGGGAGGAGTGAACTGATGGCCGCCGGGCCCGAGATCCTCGAAGAGCTCCGCCGGTTGCGGGCCCGGCTGCCGCAGCTGACCGGTGCGCTGGCGGCCGGTGTGGACGGCCTCGTCCTCGCCCACGACACGCCCGGCGTGGAGCCGGAGGGGGTGGCCGCGCTGACCGCCGCCGCCCTGGGCGTCGCCGTACGGCTCACGGACAGCACCGGGCAGGGCGATCTGCGCGAGCTGCTCGTGCGCGGGCGGTACGGCTATGTCGCGACGTACGCGGCGGGCGGCCACGCCGTGCTGACGGTGCTCGCGCAGGACCGCGTCAACGTCGGCCGGCTGCACCTGGAGGGCCGCCGGGCCGGGGCCCGGATCGGGGAGCTGGTCGACGCGTACGAGGCGAGGGCGCGCGAGGCGCGGGCCCGGGAGCCGAGGGCCGCGCCCGCCAAGCCGCCGGACCGGCCGCCCGTGCGGACACCGGCCCGGCCCGCCGCCGCCCCCCTATGGACCAGATCGGCGCGCGACACCACCACGGACGCGCGCACCACCACGGAAAGTCGAGAGGAACCGAGGAACACGTCATGGCCAACACCGAAACCGCACTGAAAGAGGCGCTCGCCACCATTGAGGGCGCATCGGCCGCCGCGCTCGTCGACTACACCAGCGGGATGGCGCTGGGCACGCTGGGCGGCACCAAGACCTTCGATCTCAACGTGGCCGCGGCCGGCAACACCGACGTGGTGCGCGCCAAGATGCGCACCATGGAGCACCTCGGGCTGAAGGCCCAGATCGAGGACATCCTGATCACGCTGTCCGACCAGTACCACCTGATCCGTCTGATCAGCGGGCGCGGCGGCAACGGGCTCTTCCTGTACCTCGTCCTGGACGCCAAGCGGGCCAACCTCGCGATGGCCCGCCACCAGCTCAGGAAGATCGAGGAGGACCTGGAGGTCTAGGACAGTCCCGTCGGGCGGAGGAATCCCGTCAGACGCAAGGAATCCCGTCAGGCGTAGGAGGGAGTGCCGCGGCGGGTGCCGCCCGGGGCCGCGTCGCCCGCCCCGATGCCGGTGCTGCGGTACGCCTTGACCGCCTTTCCGGCCGGACGGCCTCCGTACCGGCCGAGCCAGTCGACGCGCACCCACAGCAGCGCGTCCCCGGCCCGCTCGCGCCGCCCCAGCCAGGCGGCCTTCAGCCGCAGCCCGGTGCCGCAGCCGGCGATCAGCATGCCGACGGCGGCGGGCACGGCGAAGGAGCCGGCCAGCGCGGCCGCGAAGGCGAGCAGCAGCCACCAGCGGTGGCCGCGCCGCCACGTGCGGACGGTGACCGCCCGGTCCTGGAGCACATCGTGCTTGCCGGCCCGGGCGGCACCGCCCGCGAGCGCGGTGTAGCGCCTGCGGCCGTACAGCGCGACCACGGCCGCCGCCACGAGGAACAGCGCGGCCCCCGCCATGACCCCGATCCGGCGGCCGGTGATCCCGGGCGGCAGGACGCCGACCCCCGCCGTGAACACCCCGCACCACCACAGCGGTGCGGCCCCGGCCCGTACGACGACGGCCACCCGGGCCAGCCCTTGACCTCCGCGCGCCACGTCCGTCTCCTCTTCGCCCGGTCTTCGCCCCGGTCTTCGCCCCGGCACAGTTGTCGTTGGCCGTCCAGGCTAGAGAGCGAACGTGAGACGAGTCTGAGAGCGGCCCCGGCTGCCGGGCCATTCGGCTGCCGGTCTACTCGACGAACAGCCCGCGGGCCGCCGCCCGGGTGTCGAACTCCTCCAGGCGGGCCTGCGCGTCGGGCAGGTCGTCGCACATCGCCTCCAGCAGGACCCGGCCCAGCAGCATCGGCGCGCACGCCGTGTCGAAGGCGAGGCCGGTGCCGACGGCGGCGGGCAGCAGCAGGTCGGAGACCTTGGCGACCGGGGCGAACGCGGAGTCGGCGACCGTGACGACGGTCAGCCCCGCCTCCTTCGCGCAGGTCAGCGCGTCCATGACCTCACGCGGGTGCCGGGGCAGGGCGAAGCACAGCAGCGCGGTCGCACCGGCGCGCACGGCGGCGTCGATCCGGTCCTGGATCATCGTGCCGCCCTCGTTGAGCAGCCGGACGTCCGGGTGGACCTTGGCGGCGAAGTAGGCGAAGCCGTAGGCCTGGGAGGCTGCGGCCCGCAGGCCCAGCACCGGGAGGGGCCGGGAGGCGGCCAGCAGCCGGCCGGCCCGGTGCACCGGGCGCGGGTCGGCGAGGAGTTCGGCGAGATGCCGCAGGTTCTCGATCTCGGCCTCGACGGCCTGCTGGTACTCGTTGTACGAGGCGGAGCCGGCGGGCTGGTCGGCGGGCGCGACCTCGCGCAGGTGCCGGCGCAGGGCGGGGTAGCCGTCGAAGCCGAGGGCGACGGCGAACCGGGTCACGGAGGGCTGGCTGACGCCGGCCAGCTCGGCCAGCTCGACGCTGGACAGGAACGGCACGTCGGCGGCGCGCCGCACCATGCTGTGGGCGATGCGCCGCTGGGTCGGTGTCAGCCGGTGCCCCTCGAAGAGCGCCTGCAGCCGTCCGGCGGGGGTGTCCGCCCCACCCCTGCCGTCCATGTCGGTCTCCCCGTTCATGCCCCGCTCCCCCTCCAGATGTCCGTGAACCGGTCCAGCAGCCGGGCCGCCGCGCTCACGTCGTCCGTGAGCGGCCGGTCGGCCTGGTCGGCGTCGAGCGCCGCCTCGGCGAGCTCCAGCGCCGCCCCGGCCGGGAGTCCCGGCTCGGGCCGCAGCTCGCGCTGGCGCAGCGCCCGTACGGCGGCGACGAGTTCGCAGCCGACCACGAGACGGTACGCGGCGCAGGCCCGCAGTGTCTGCCGGGCGGCGAGCGAGGCGAAACTGGCCTGTTCCTCGACGCCCCGGGAGAGTACAGCGTGGCCGAGCGACGCGGGCGCGGAGAAGGCCCGCAGGTCGCCGAGGGCGGCGCCGGCGGCGTACTCCAGGATCATCACTCCGGAGGAGGCGGGCCGCTCGTCGGCGAGGAAGGGCCGCAGCCGGGTGTAGGCGGGCTCGTTGAGGGTGGAGAGCCGGGCGGTGGACAGCCGCGCGACCTGCACCAGCGAGAGTCTGAAGTGGTCCAGGGCGAGGGCGAGCTGGGCCTGGTAGAAGCCGCCGTGGTGGTAGGCGGTCTGGTCCTCGGGGGAGATGAGGGGGTTCTCGGCGGCGGCGTTGATCTCGATGCCGAGCACCTCCTCCAAGGCGTCGGCGGCGTCGTGCGCGGGGCCGTGGATCTGGGGCAGGCAGCGGAAGCCGTACGGGTCCTGGATGCGCCCGAGGGGCGGGGTGGGCCGGTCCTCGGCGCCGATCAGCCTGCGCATGCGGCGGGCGGCCTCGCGGGAGCCGCGGTGGGGGCGGGCGGCGTGCACGGGGGCGGCGTACGCCTCGTGCGAGCCGTCGACGGCGAGCAGCGAGAGCGCCGCGACGACCTGGGTGGCCTCCAGCAGTCCGCGCAGCTCGTCGAGGGCGAGGGCGGACTGGCCGAGGGTGAGGGCGTTGCTGCTGATCAGGGCGAGGGCGTCGTTGTTGTCCAGCTGCTGGGGCGCGGGGGCGCCGTCGCCGCGCCAGGGGTGTTCGCCCGCCAGCGCCAGCCCCACCTGGGCCAGGGCCGCCAGGTCGCCGGTGCCGACCGAGCCGAACTCGTTGACGACCGGGTGCGCGCCGCCGGTCAGGGCCTCGCACAGGGCGGTGACGACGCCGGGGCGCAGTCCCGCGCCGCCGGCGAGGAGCTGGTTGGCGCGGACGGCGAGCATGGCGCGGACCTGCCGGGCGGGGAGTTCCTCGCCGATGGCGCCGGCGTGGCTGCGCAGCAGCCGGAGACCGTGCTCGGCGGCCTCCTCGGTGGGCACGTCCTCGTTCCGGTTGGCGCCGACGCCGGTGGAGCGGCCGTAGACGCGTCCGGTCGCGGCGATCTGCCGGGCGGCGTCCCAGACCTCGGTCATCCGGAGCATCGCGTCGGTGCCGGGCACCGGCCGGGCGGTGCCGTCGGCGAGGCGGACGACGTCCGGGACGCCGAGGGCGACGCCGTCGAGGACGACCAGGCCACTGTGCACGACCCCCGGGCCATCCACGATCTGAGACGACATTGACCCCAAACCCTTCCCAATGTGGACACTCGATCTTGCCCAACGGTCATCTGTTACGTCGGATTAACGCCGAACCGTTGACAAGCTATTCAGTCACCAAGAACTCTGCATGACGTTATACAGCCGGGCAAGGGACATCTCATGATCCAGTTCGATGCGGTCCACAAGCGCTTCCCCAACGGCACGACAGCAGTGCACGACCTCACCCTGGACATGCCGGAAGGCGGCGTGACCGTGCTGGTCGGCTCCTCCGGCTGCGGCAAGACCACCACCCTGCGGATGGTCAACCGCATGGTGGAACCGACCTCCGGAACCATCAAGGTCGGCGGCAAGGACGTCACCCGGCAGGACGCGGCCGAACTGCGCCGTTCCATCGGGTACGTCATCCAGCAGGCGGGCCTCTTCCCGCACCGCACGGTGCTCGACAACATCGCCACCGTGCCGCTGCTGCTCGGCCACGGCCGCCGCCGGGCCCGCGCCCGCGCCGCCGAGCTCCTGGAGACCGTCGGCCTCTCCGCCGACGCCGGGAAGCGCTACCCGCACCAGCTCTCCGGCGGGCAGCAGCAGCGCGTCGGCGTGGCCCGCGCGCTCGCCGCCGACCCGCCGGTGCTGCTCATGGACGAGCCCTTCGGCGCGGTCGACCCCGTCGTGCGCACCCAGCTCCAGGACGAACTGCTCCGGCTCCAGAAGGAGCTGAGCAAGACCATCGTCTTCGTCACCCACGACATCGACGAGGCCGTCCGCCTCGGCGACCGCATCGCCGTCTTCCGCACCGGCGGGCACCTCGTCCAGTGCGCCTCCCCGGCCGAGCTGCTCGCCCGCCCCGCCGACGACTTCGTCGCCGACTTCCTCGGCGCCGAGCGCGGCCTGAAGCTGCTCTCGCTGAAGACCCTCGCGGGCGTCCCCCAGGGCCCGGCCCCCGAGGGCGGCGCCTGGACCCTCGTCCTCGACGAGGCCCGCAAGCCGCTCCACTGGGCCAACCAGGACGCCGAACTGCCCGTACGGCCGCTCAGCGACGACGACTCCCTGCTGTCGGCGCTCAACGAGTCCGTCGCCTCGCCCACCGGCCTGGTCGCCCGCGTCGACGCGGCCGGCGTCCTCACCGGCGTCACCTCCCGCGACGACATCCACGAGCACGCGGGCCAGGCCCACGCGGAAGCCCGGGTGGCCGCATGACCATCGACTGGTCCTGGATAGCGGGCCACACCGACGACCTGACCACGCTCACGATCTCCCACCTCCAGGCCGCGCTGACCGCCGTCTTCTTCGGCCTGCTGATCTCGCTGCCGCTCGCCGTGGTCGCCCACCGGATCCGTCCCCTGCGCGGCTTCCTCCTCGGGCTCTCGAACGTCCTGTTCACGATCCCGTCGATCGCGATCTTCGTGCTCCTGCTGCCGGTCAGCGGGCTGACCCGCACCACGACCGTCATCGGCCTGACCGTCTACACCCTGGTCGTCCTGCTGCGGAACACGGTCGAGGGCCTCGACTCGGTGCCGGCGCGGACCAAGGAGGCGGCCAAGGCCATGGGCACCCGCCCGCTGCGCACGCTCCTCACCGTCGAGCTCCCGCTCGCGCTCCCCGTGATCATGGCGGGCGTCAGGATCGCGACCGTCATGTCGATCTCCCTGGTCTCGGTCGCCACCTACATCGGCGACGGCGGCCTCGGCCAGCTCTTCACCGACGGCTTCCAGCGCGACTTCCCGACCCCGGTGATCGCGGGCGTGGTCCTCACGATCCTCCTCGCCGTCGTCGCGGACGCGGCGCTGGTCGCCCTCCAGTACGTCCTGACCCCGTGGAAGAGGCGGCGAGCCTGACATGTACGAACTCTTCACGAACCTCGGCTCCTGGCTGACCAGCGGCACCCAGTGGTCCGGCACCGACGGCATCGCCCACCGGCTCGCCGAGCACCTCCAGTACTCGCTGCTCGCCACCCTCATCGCCGCCGCGATCGGCCTGCCCCTCGGGCTCCTCATCGGCCACACCGGCAAGGGCGCCTTCCTCGCCATCAACCTGGCGTCGTTCGGCCGCGCCCTGCCGACCGTCGGCCTGGTGGTGCTGGTCTTCCTGGCCGGCGGGCTGTCGATGCTGCCGGTGTACGTCGCGCTGGTCGCCCTCGCGGTCCCCTCGATCGTCACCAACACCTACGCGGGCATGACGGCCGTCGACCCGGAGGTGAAGGACGCGGCCCGCGGCCAGGGCATGCGCGGCCACCAGGTCCTCCTCCAGGTGGAGCTGCCCCTCGCGCTCCCCCTGATCATGACCGGCCTGCGGCTCGCGCTCATCCAGGTCGTCGCCACGGCGACCATCGCCGCGTACGTCTCCTTCGGCGGCCTCGGCCGCTATGTCTTCGACGGCCTGGCCCAGCGCGACCTCGTGCAGGTGATGGGCGGCGCGGTGCTGGTCGCCGTGGTCGCCGTCACGCTCGACCTGCTGCTCTCCGGCCTCCAGCGCTTCCTCTTCCGCCACCGCACCGCCTAGGGACACCGCCCATGAACCGTCGTACCCTCCTCGGTGGCCTGCTCGCCGCCGGCTCCGTGCCCGTCCTCGCCGCCTGCTCCAGCGGCATCACCTCGCTGAACGAGCAGAACGGCTCGACCGCCGGCGGTGGTTCGAGCAAGGGCGGGATCACCATCGGCACCGCCAACTTCACCGAGAACCAGGTGCTCGGCTTCCTGTACGCGGCCGTGCTGGAACAGGCCGGCGTCAAGGTGAAGGTCCGCCCCAACCTCGGCACCCGGGAGATCGTGATCCCCGCGCTCAAGGCGGGCGACATCGATCTGCTGCCCGAGTACCAGGGCGCCCTGCTCAACTACCTCGCCCCGAAGGACGACTCCGCCGAGCCCGGCACCATGCAGAACGCGCTCACGGTGGCGCTGCCCGGCGGCCTCCAGGTGCTGCCGTACGGACAGGCCGCCGACTCCGACTGCTTCGTCGTCACCCGGGCGACCGCGCAGAAGTACGGCCTGACCTCCCTCGCCGACCTGGCCAAGCAGAACGGCAAGCTGGTCATCGGCGCCGCGCCCGAGGTGAAGAAGCGGCGGGTGGGCGCGGTCGGTCTGCAGGAGGTGTACGGCGTCGAGTTCAAGGAGTTCAAGTCGCTGGACTCCGACGGACCGCTGGTCAAGGGCGCCCTGAAGAAGGGCGATGTGGACGTGGCGAACCTGTTCACCACCGACACGGACATCGAGGCCAACGACTGGGTGGTGCTGACCGACCCGAAGAACCTCATCCCCAGCCAGCACATCGTGCCGCTCATCGCCGACCGCAAGGCCGACGACACGGTCCGCAAGGCCCTCGCCCGGCTCGGCAACGTGCTCACCACCGAGCAGCTCACCCAGCTCAACAGCCAGGTCGACAACGACAAGAAGGACCCCGAGGACGTGGCGAACGCGTACGCCAAGCAGCACGGGCTGGCGAAGTAGGCGAGGCCCCCCGGTCGGGTCCACCCCGGTGGACCCGACCCGGAAGAGGGGGGCTGTCCCCCGTGCGCGGGGCGCCCGCACTCCCTACCGTGGAGGTCCATGACGGGATGGGAGACCACCATGGACGCGCGCGACAGCGACCTGAAGAGAGAACTCGACGCCACTCTGCAGACCCGCAGGGAGCTGGGCGAGGAGTACGAGTCCGCGCTGGTGGACTCCTTCCTGGAGAAGGTCGACCAGCGCATCGACGCGGCGGTGGAGCGCCGGGTGCGCAGGGGGTTCGCGGAGGCGCAGACGGCGACGGCCCGTGATTCCCGTTCCCCGAGGGCCACGGACTCCTGGGGCGAGCGGTTCGGCTTCGGCATCGTGTCGCTGGTGCTGGCGGTCCCGCTGTCCGCGATCGGCGCGGGCACCGCGCAGCTGCCCGGGCTGATCGTCACCTGGGTGGGCATCGTCGGCGTCAACGCCGTCCAGGCCGCCCGCAGCAACCCCGGCCTGTTCGGCGCCGCCCGCCGCCGGTCGTCGAAGGACGACGCCTGGAAGGACTGAGCGGAAGGACTGAGCCGACGGAGAAAGCTGTGCGCGGGGACCGCCGCACCCCCGTTGCCGGGGGGCGGGACGACGGCGGTCCCCGCGAGGGACGCGGGCCGGGTCAGGCCGGGCTTGCGCGTCCATGGCGCCTGTGGAGGTCCGGGAGCCGCTCCGGAGGTCCGTGACGCCGTTCGGTTGCCGGCCCGGGCGGGGAGCCGCTCCCGCCCTGCCGACACCCACTAATGTGCCGGACCCGTGTTAAGCGGGTGCTGCGCGGACGTGACGCGCTCGTACCACTTCCGCGAAGTCCATCACTTCGGTAGGTAAACGGAACTTCGCCGCCGGCACCGGCAGTTCACCGGACGTTCGCCGTCACTTGCCGCCCTTGGCCAGGAAGGCCAGCAGGTCCTGACGGCTGACCACACCGGTGGGCTTGCCCTCGACGAGGACGATCGCGGCGTCCGCGGTGCCGAGCACGGACATCAGGTCGCCGACCGGTTCGCCGGAGCCGACCTGCGGCAGCGGGGCCGACATGTGCTTCTCCAGCGGGTCGGAGAGGGAGGCCCGCTGGGTGAACAGCGCGTCGAGCAGCTCGCGTTCGACGACCGAGCCGACGACCTCCGCGGCCATGACGTCCGGGTGGCCGGCGCCCGGCTTCACGATCGGCATCTGCGAGACGCCGTACTCGCGCAGCACCTCGATGGCCTCGCCCACCGTCTCGTCCGGGTGCATGTGGACGAGGGACGGCATCGCGCCGTGCTCCTTGTCGTTCAGGACGTCGCCGACGCGCGCGGACGGGCCCTCGTCCTCCAGGAAGCCGTAGTCGGCCATCCACTCGTCGTTGAAGATCTTCGAGAGGTACCCGCGGCCGCTGTCCGGCAGCAGCACGACCACGACGTCGTCGGGGCCGAGCCGCTCGGCGACCCGCAGCGCGGCGACGACGGCCATGCCGCAGGAGCCGCCGACGAGCAGGCCCTCTTCCTTGGCCAGCCGGCGGGTCATCTGGAAGGAGTCCTTGTCGGAGACGGCGACGATCTCGTCGGCGACGGTCCGGTCGTAGGCGGTGGGCCAGAAGTCCTCACCGACGCCCTCGACCAGGTACGGCCGCCCGGAGCCGCCGGAGTAGACGGACCCCTCGGGGTCGGCGCCGACGACCTGGACGCGGCCGTCGCTGGCGTCCTTCAGATAGCGCCCGGTGCCGGAGATGGTGCCGCCGGTGCCCACGCCCGCCACGAAGTGGGTGATCTTCCCTTCGGTCTGCTCCCACAGCTCCGGGCCGGTGGAGTGGTAGTGGGAGAGCGGGTTGTTGGGGTTGGAGTACTGGTCGGGCTTCCAGGCGCCGGGCGTCTCGCGCACCAGCCGGTCGGAGACGTTGTAGTAGGAGTCCGGGTGCTCGGGGTCCACGGCGGTCGGGCAGACCACGACCTCCGCGCCGTAGGCCCGCAGTACGTTGATCTTGTCGGTGCTCACCTTGTCGGGGCACACGAAGATGCACTTGTACCCCTTCTGCTGCGCCACGATGGCCAGCCCGACCCCGGTGTTGCCGCTGGTCGGCTCGACGATCGTGCCGCCCGGCTTGAGCGCGCCGCTCTCCTCCGCCGCCTCGATCATGCGCAGGGCGATGCGGTCCTTCACGGAGCCGCCCGGGTTGAAGTACTCCACCTTGGCCAGAACGGTGGCCTGGATGCCCTGGGTCACGCTGTTGAGCTTCACCAGCGGGGTGTTGCCGACGAGGCTGATCATCGAGTCGTGGAATCGCACCGTTGTCTCCGGTTGCTTGCAAAAACAGTGGTCGTAGTGGTTACGCCAGCCTACGGCCCGTCCGTGAGGTTCACTCCCCGTCGAGATTGGCCGACGGTCCGTACGGGGCAAGGAGTGGGTGTACGGACACGAGGAGGTGGCGGCGAGGCATGACGAGCATGTCGAGGGCGAGAGTGGCCCGGCGCATCGCGGCCGGCGCGGCCTACGGCGGCGGCGGCATCGGCCTGGCCGGGGCGGCGGTCGTGGGACTGCTGCTGGCGGAGGCGCAGCTGGCCCGGCGCCATGTGAACGGAGTCGGCGAGCACCACCGCGCCCCGCACGCGGACGGCCGCTACGGGCGGACCTACGACGCCCCCGGCACCCCCGCCGCACCGCCCCTGCGGCTGGTGCTGCTCGGTGACTCCACGGCGGCCGGCCAGGGCGTCCACCGCTCCGGCCAGACCCCGGGCGCCCTGCTGGCCTCCGGCCTCGCGGCGGTCGCGGAACGCCCGGTGGAGCTGCGCAACGTCGCCCTGCCCGGCGCCCAGTCCGACGACCTCGACCGGCAGGTCGCGCTGATCCTGGGCACCTCCGACCAGGTGCCCGACATCTGCGTGATCATGATCGGCGCGAACGACGTCACCCACCGGATGCCGCCGACCCGCTCGGTGCGGCACCTGTCGGCGGCGGTACGGCGGCTGCGCACGGCCGGTACGGAGGTGGTGGTCGGCACCTGTCCCGACCTGGGCACGATCGAGCCGGTCCCGCAGCCCCTGCGCTGGCTGGCCCGCAGAGCCTCCCGTCAGCTGGCGGCCGCCCAGACGATCGGTGTGATCGAACAGGGCGGCCGCACGGTGTCGCTGGGCGATCTGCTGGGCCCCGAGTTCGAGGAGAATCCGCGCGAGCTGTTCGGCCCGGACCACTACCACCCCTCGGCGGAGGGGTACGCGACCGCCGCGATGGCCGTCCTGCCCACGCTCTGCGCCGCGCTCGGCCTGTGGCCGGAGGAGGAGCGCCCGGACGTCTCCCGCCGCGAGGGCTTCCTGCCGGTGGCCCGCGCCGCGGCCGAGGCGGCGTCGGAGGCGGGCACCGAGGTCACGGCGGCGATGCCGACGGGCCCGCGCGGCCCCTGGGCCCTGCTGAAGCGGCGCCGCAGGAGGAGGGTCGAGGAGACCGAGCCGAGCCGGCCCGCCCCTGACCAAGCAAGCGCTTAGAAAGTGCGGTCAGGGTCACACCGCGACACGGGTGACCGCGAGAGTACGGACAGGTAACTTCCCAAGCAGCCGTGCCCGAACGAACCCCTTCCGCCACTGGAGCCGTGATGCCCGAAGCCGTCATCGTCTCGACCGCCCGCTCCCCGATCGGCCGCGCCGTCAAGGGCTCCCTGAAGGACCTGCGCCCGGACGACCTCACCGCCACGATCATCCAGGCCGCCCTGGCGAAGGTCCCCGAGCTGGACCCGAGGGACATCGACGACCTGATGCTCGGCTGCGGCCTCCCCGGCGGCGAGCAGGGCTACAACCTGGGCCGGATCGTCGCCGTGCAGATGGGCATGGACCACCTGCCGGGCTGCACGATCACCCGTTACTGTTCCTCGTCGCTGCAGACCTCCCGCATGGCCCTGCACGCCATCAAGGCCGGCGAGGGCGACGTCTTCATCTCGGCCGGTGTCGAGACGGTCTCCCGGTTCGCCAAGGGCAGCTCCGACGGCCTCCCGGACACCAAGAACCCGCTCTTCGCCGAGGCCGAGGCCCGGACCGTCGCCACCGCCTCCCAGGAGGGCTCCACCTGGCACGACCCGCGCGAGGACGGCCTGATCCCCGACGCCTACATCTCCATGGGCCAGACCGCGGAGAACCTGGCCCGCGCCAAGGGCGTCACCCGCCAGGACATGGACGAGTTCGGCGTCCGCTCGCAGAACCTCGCCGAGGAGGCCATCAAGAACGGCTTCTGGGAGCGCGAGATCACCCCGGTGACCCTCCCCGACGGCACCGTGGTCAGCAAGGACGACGGCCCGCGCGCCGGCGTCACCCTGGAGGCCGTGTCGGGCCTGAAGCCGGTCTTCCGCCCCGACGGCCTGGTCACGGCCGGCAACTGCTGCCCGCTCAACGACGGCGCCGCCGCGGTCGTCATCATGTCCGACACCAAGGCCCGCGAGCTGGGCCTGACCCCGCTCGCCCGGATCGTCTCCACGGGCGTCTCCGGCCTCTCCCCCGAGATCATGGGCCTCGGCCCGGTGGAGGCGTCGAAGCAGGCCCTCGGCCGCGCCGGTCTGACGATCGGCGACATCGACCTGGTCGAGATCAACGAGGCGTTCGCCGCGCAGGTGATCCCCTCCTACCGCGACCTGGGCATCGACCTCGACAAGCTGAACGTCAACGGCGGCGCCATCGCCGTCGGCCACCCCTTCGGCATGACGGGCGCCCGGATCACCGGCACGCTCATCAACTCCCTCCAGTTCCACGACAAGCAGTTCGGCCTGGAGACGATGTGCGTCGGCGGCGGCCAGGGCATGGCGATGGTCATCGAGCGCCTGAGCTGACCCCTCCGGCCGTCTCTGCGTAACCGTTTCGGCACCTGCCGTCACGTGATGGCCCGGAGTCCGGGAAACCCCTGGACTCCGGGCCGATTTGTGATCCAATCTCCCCCAGGATGTGACCTATCTCCCTCTGTCAGGGATTTACGCAGCTCAGCACGGCTCACAGCCGCACCACAGACCCAATTTCCTGTCCGTTTCGTGACGTTACGCACTGACAGCGGGATAGTCCGCCCTTCAAGCTGATGTAGGAAGTCGGGGGTCGACTTTGAACCGGGAGTACGTCAGTGAGCGCCATGCCGATCGCGTTGCTGGTCACCACGGCCGCCACGGGCGCCGTGGGCGTCGCCGTCCTGCGCACCCTCTTGCAGCTGCGCCGACAGGTCGCCGCCCTGCACACCCAGCTCGCCGAGAACCTCGCGGCCGAGCGGCGGGGCTTCGTACCGGCCGCCCGCAGCACCACGGACACCGCCGAGATACGCGCGGCCGTGGCCGAGGCGCTCGCGGAGGAGCGGGAGCGGGAACTGGCCGAGGCGCGCGCCTTCTGGGCCGCCCAGGAGGCGCGTGACGCCTCCGACGCCCCCTCCCTGCTGGGCCTGCCGGACAGCGAGCTGTTCCTGCCCCGGCAGACCGACTTCGTGGGCCTGGAACCGCTGGAGCCGGTGACCGAGCCGCCCGCGGACGCCGACGAGTTCGCCGGGGACTCCCCCGAACTGGCCGCGGCCCGCCGCCGGCACCCCTCCCACCCCGACTTCGTCCCGGTCCAGTCACCGGTCGTGAACGACCATGAGCGCACGGTCGCCGCACTGGAGGAACTGGCCGAGTCCCGCACCGAACTGACGGACGTCCGCCCGGGCCCGCTCGGCACCCTCGACGTCTATGTCTTCGCCGACGGCACCACCCTGTGCATGACCCCGGGCCACCGCGAGACGGCCGACCGCCTGGCCGGCGCCCTCACCGCGGGCGAGACCCCGTACCTCCTGGGCGGCTCGGGCATCTCGGGCGCGTACACCCTGACGTTCGCGTGCGGCGAGGAGAACGTCTACATCCTGGCGGACAGGGTCATCGCGAGCCTCTGAGGGCTTCTTTTTCGACACCGGGGGACTGCACCCGCCGACCCGCCCTCAGACCCCCGCCCGCTTCTGCGCCTCCGCGACCAACCGCACAGCGTCATCGACCTGGCCGTCGTCGGAAAGCACCACCGCCAGATCATGGACAGCCACGGTGATCTGATCAGCCGCCGCGAACATCCCCGCATCCGGCATCTCCCGCGGCTCCGTCCCCGGCTCCTCGATCCGCTGCGCCCACCGGGCCAACTCCCGGGCCAGCCCCAGCGCCTCGGCCGCCGCCCCTCTCTGCAAGCGGCTCTGCGGAGCGGCACGCAAACGATCGGCGAAGTGATCCACCGCACGGGTCAGAGACGTCGTATCCACCACGCCGTGAGCGTACGCGTCGTACCCGGACTGTTGCCAACGGGCGAACGCTCAGGCACCGTGACCTGAAGGACCGGCTTACATCCCCTTTGCAACCGGAGGCGCCGATGTCCCATGTCCTCTCCGAGGAGACCCACCGCAATCTGCTCGCCCGTATCCCCCACTGCACCGGCCGTGAAGTCTCCGACTGGCTGCGCACCGTCGACGAAGGCCCCGCTCTCCGCTTCGAGGAGAAGGTCAGCTGGCTGCGCCACGAGCACAATCTCGCGTACGGCCACGCCAAGGCGATCATCCACGAGTACGAACTGAGGAGGGCCGCGCGCAAATTCGCCTAGCGCGCACATCGGCAGGACGGTTCACCGGACACGACGAAGGGCCCCGGGGAAACCCCGGGGCCCTTTCGCGCCGTACGACGGCGTCAGTCGCTCTGGTTGAGGATGGCGAGGAGTCGCAGGAACTCCATGTAGATCCAGACCAGCGTCAGCGTGAGGCCGAAGGCGGCGAGCCAGGCCTCCTCGCGCGGGGCACCGTAGGCGATGCCGTCCTCGACCTGCTTGAAGTCCAGGGCGAGGAAGCAGGCACCCAGGATGATGCCGATGATCCCGAAGACGATGCCGAGGCCACCGCTGCGGAAGCCCAGGCCGTCGCCGCCGCCGAAGACGGTGAACAGCAGGTTCACGGCCATCAGCAGGACGAAGCCGAGCGCCGCGGCCATCACGAAGCCGTAGAAACGGCGGTTGACGCGGATCCAGCCGGCCTTGTAGGCCACCAGCACGCCGGCGAAGACCGCCATGGTGCCGAGGACCGCCTGGACGACCACGCCGTCCGCGATGTACGTCGACACCGTGGACGAGATCACGCCGAGGAAGACGCCCTCGAGGGCGGCGTACGACAGGATCAGCGCGGGGGCCGGGCGGCGCTTGAAGGACTGGATGAGCGCCAGCACCATCGCGACGAGACCGGCGACGACCGCGATGCCGTAGGACTTGCCGAGGTTGGCCTCGTCCACGGGCAGCAGCAGCCAGGACAGGACCGCCGTGACGATCACGGTGCCGAGCGTGGTCGCGGTGCGCGCGACGACGTCGTCCATGGTCATGGCGCCCGGGGTG
Organism: Streptomyces sp. NPDC005811; assembly: GCF_040630405.1. Classification (NCBI taxonomy): domain Bacteria; kingdom Bacillati; phylum Actinomycetota; class Actinomycetes; order Kitasatosporales; family Streptomycetaceae; genus Streptomyces; species Streptomyces sp. NPDC005811. The sequence continues at coordinate 97,400 of NZ_JBEXXK010000017.1, read as the reverse complement.
ACCGGGGCCTGCGGCGGGGCGCCCACCTGCTGGGCGTAAGGGTTCTGCGCGTAGGGGTTGCCCGCCTGCTGGGCGTACGGGTTGCCCTGCGCGTACGGGTTGGCCTGCGTACCGACAGCGGGTCCCCCGGCCTGCGGCGTCGCGTTGAAGCCCGCGTAGCCGTTGTCGCGGCTGAACCCCCGTCGCGAGAAGACCGGGTTTCTGCTCCTCATTTCACTCCTCCATGGCCGCCGTGCGCGGCCTTGGCGTCAAGAGTAATAGGTAGGCAAAGGATTGACCCTAGTGCTTGGGGAGGATCTTTCCCTCGTCTTGCTGCGCAACACGCTACGCGGCAGGCGGATTCCCTCTACGGCGGGGCCGTATTCATGACCAAGCTGCGACATGCCCGGAACCGGCCGGAGATCAACCGGCCGACCGAGGGGGCGTTCACCCGAACGGGAACCCGGTGTACCCCTCGGCCAGATCGGTCTCGGCGGCACGCGAGGAGGTGATCCGTTCCAGCCGGGCGGTCTGGAGCCGGTCCTCGAACGGGGTGGCGTCGGGTGCGCGGTGCAGCAGGGTCGTCATGTCGTACGAGAACCGCTCGGCCTGCCAGACCCGGCTCAGACAGGTCGCCGAGTAGGCGTCGAGCAGCGCGTCCGATCCGGTCTCCCGGCGGTGCGCCAGGGCCCGCGCGAACGTGACGACGTCCCCGACGGCCAGGTTCAGCCCCTTGGCGCCGGTCGGCGGGACGATGTGGGCGGCGTCCCCGGCGAGGAAGAGCCGGCCGTGCCGCATCGGCTCGTGGACGTAGGAGCGCATGGGGGTGACGGACTTCTGGGTGATCGGCCCGCGCTCCAGCCGCCAGCCGTCCTCGGTCTCGAAGCGGCGCTCCAGCTCGTCCCAGATCTCCTCGTCGCCCCAGCTCTCGGCGTCGGTGCCCTCGGGCACCTGGAGGTAGAGGCGGGAGACGGACGGGGAGCGCATGGACAGCAGGGCGAAGCCGCGGTCGTGGCGGGCGTAGACCAGCTCGTCGTGCGAGGGCGGCACGTCGGCGAGGATGCCGAGCCAGCCGAAGGGGTACGTCCGTTCGAAGACGCGGGTCAGTTCGGCCGGGATCGCGCTCCGGGCCACTCCCCAGAAGCCGTCGCAGCCGACGACGTAGTCGCACTCCAGGACGTCCTCGACACCCTCGTGCCGGAAGCGCACGCGCGGGCTGTCGGTGGCGGCGCCCTCCACGGCCAGCGCCTCGGCCTCGAAGAGCAGCGGGCCGCCCTCCTTGAGCTGGAGGGCGATGAGGTCCTTGCAGACCTCGGTCTGGGCGTAGACGGTCACGGACCGGCCGCCGGTGAGGGCCGGGAAGTCGACGCGGTGGCGCTTCCTGTCGTAGCGCAGCTCGATGCCGTCGTGGCGCAGCCCCTCGCGGTCCATGCGCTCCCCGGCGCCGGCCGCGCGCAGCACGTCCACCGTGCCCTGCTCCAGGATCCCGGCGCGCTGGCGGTGCTCGACGTAGGACCGGTCGCGGCTCTCCAGGACGACGGAGTCGATGCCGGCGTTGTGGAGCAGACGGGCGAGGAGGAGGCCGGCGGGGCCGGCGCCGATGATGCCGACGGTGGTGCGCATCGGGCTTCCCTTCAGACAGCGGATCACATGATTGTTCGCCTGGTGAAATTTTCTTCACTATGACTGCATGTGAGTCTGCGCCCGGGTGCACCTGGTGTCAACGAGGGGGACGCAGAGGGGGACGCAGGGGTCGGTGATCGACGAGGTGTCGGAAGTGCCCAGAGCCGGACTTGAACCGGCACGCCCGCGAAGGGGCAGCGAGGTTTAAGCTCGCCGTGTCTGCATTCCACCATCTGGGCAGGCCTTGGGCTCCGCGTTGAGCTTCCGACCCTATCGGGATCCGTCCCCCGAACAGCGGAAGAGTGGACCGATGTTGTCTTATTTTATTGACGTCTGAGGGTGCATCAGCACCTGGAACTCGCCATCCGCACTTGCCAGTAGCCTGGCGCGCGGCGACCGCCCATGCATGCGGAATGACGGAATTTCACCGCCCGAACGAGGGTGCTCCACCGGTTCTTGACGAACCGTCCGCTCCGGACGGGGCGTCCCGCTCTCCGGGACGCGTGTCATCCCCAGGTATGACACGGCCGCGCGTGGTCCGACCGGAGTCTGCCTTCAGAACCGGAACAGCGACTGACTACAGGGCCGCCTCGGGCCGGAACGATGGTTCAGGTCCGGATCCTCAGGACTCCAGGACCCCACACCCCTCGTCCCGACAGGAGCGCGTTCCCGTGACCACCAGCCCCCTCGCCGAACGGTCCACCGCCGTGGCCGCACGCGCCACGGACCTTTCGAAGATCTACGGGCAGGGCGAGACCCAGGTGGTCGCCCTGGACCGGGTCTCCGTCGACTTCCGGCAGGCCGAGTTCACCGCGATCATGGGCCCCTCCGGCTCCGGCAAGTCCACCCTGATGCACTGTGTCGCCGGCCTCGACACCTTCTCCTCGGGCTCGGTGCGCATCGGCGAGACCGAGCTCGGCTCGCTGAAGGACAAGCAGCTCACCAAGCTCCGCCGGGACAAGATCGGGTTCATCTTCCAGGCGTTCAACCTGCTGCCGACGCTGACCGCCCTGGAGAACATCACCCTCCCGATGGACATCGCGGGGCGGAAACCGGACAAGGAGTGGCTCGACTCGGTCATCGCGATGGTGGGCCTGAAGGACCGGCTGGGCCACCGTCCCTCCCAGCTCTCCGGCGGACAGCAGCAGCGTGTCGCCGTCGCCCGCGCCCTGGCCTCCCGGCCCGAGATCATCTTCGGCGACGAGCCGACCGGCAACCTCGACTCCCGCTCCGGCGCCGAGGTGCTGGGCTTCCTGCGCAACTCCGTGCGGGAACTGGGCCAGACGGTGGTGATGGTGACCCACGACCCGGTGGCCGCGGCGTACGCGGACCGGGTGGTGTTCCTCGCGGACGGCCGGATCGTGGACGAGATGTACCGCCCGACGGCGGAGACCGTCCTCGACTTCATGAAGCAGTTCGACGCGAAGGGCCGTACCAGCTGATGTTCCGCACCGCCCTGCGCAACGTCCTCGCGCACAAGGCCCGGCTCCTGATGACCGTGCTCGCCGTGATGCTCGGCGTGGCCTTCGTCTCCGGGACCCTCGTCTTCACCAACACCCTGTCCAACGCCCTCCAGAACAGCTCCGCCAAGGGCTTCGACCAGGTCGACGTGGCCGTCACCGCCCAGCCCCAGCCGGACGTCGGCGACCGGATCGTCGAGACGCCCGACCTGACCGAGGCCCTGCGGAAGAAGAGCGCCGAGGTGCCCGGCGCCGCGTCCGCCATCGGGGTCGTCACCGGCTTCACCGCCGTCGCCGACAAGGACGGCAAGCTCGTCGGCGACGGCTTCCAGTCCCAGGGCGGCAACTACTGGGGCACCGACGACCCCCGCTACCCCCTGGCGGAGGGCAGGGCTCCGCAGGGCGCCGGCCAGGTCGCCCTCGACGCGAAGACCGCCGAGCGCACCGGCTACCGGGTCGGCGACCGTCTGCGGCTCTCCATCGACGGCCCGGTCCTCACGCCCACCGTCTCCGGCATCTTCCGGACCGACGACGGCAATGTCGCGGCCGGTGGCAGCCTCACCCTGTTCGACACCCCGACGGCACAGAAGCTGTTCGGCAAGGCGGGCACGTACGACGAGATCGATGTGAAGGCCGCCGCCGGCACCACGCAGAGCGAGCTGCGCACGGCCCTGGACGCGGCGCTGCCGCGCGACCGGGTCGACACCGAGACCGGAAAGCAGCTCGCCGACCGGCAGGCCGAGTTCATCGCCTCCTCGATGAGCGGTCTGAAGCAGGGCCTGCTGGTGTTCGCCGGGATCGCGCTGTTCGTCGGCACGTTCATCATCGCCAACACCTTCACCATGCTGGTCGCCCAGCGCACCAAGGAGCTGGCGCTGCTGCGCGCGGTCGGCGCCTCGCGCCGCCAGGTGACCCGGTCGGTGCTGATCGAGGCCTTCGTGGTGGGCCTGGTGGCCGGCGCGACCGGTCTGGTGGTCGGCATCGGCATCGGCGCCGGACTGCGCTCGCTCATGGGCACCCTGGGGGCGTCCGTCCCCGACGGCCCGCTGATCGTGTCGGCCGGCACGGTCGCCACCTCGTTCGCCGTCGGTGTGGTCATCACCGTGCTGGCCGCCTGGCTGCCCGGCCGCCGCGCCGCGAAGATCCCGCCGGTCGCCGCGATGAGCAGCCTGCACGCCAAGGCGACCACCAAGTCGCTGGTGCTGCGCAACACGCTGGGCGCGCTGTTCTCGGCGGCGGGTGTCGCGACCGTCCTGTACGCGACGACGATGGACGGCTCGGACGGCCAGGCCCCGATGGGCCTCGGCGCGGGCCTGCTGATCATCGGCGTGTTCATCCTGACCCCGCTGCTGTCCCGTCCGCTGATCGCGGCCGCCGCGCCGGTCCTGCGGATCTTCGGGGTCTCCGGCCTGCTGGCCCGGCAGAACTCGGTGCGCAATCCGCGCCGTACGGCCGCCACCGCCTCGGCGCTGATGATCGGCCTCACCCTGATCACCGGGATGACGGTGATGGCGGGCAGTCTGCAGAAGTCGATCGACAAGATGGCGTCCTCGGCGATCCGCGCCGACTACGTGGTGTCGATGGCGAACGGCAACTCGCTCTCCCCGGACGTCGAGAAGACACTGACGTCGGCTGACGGCGTGACCGTCATCAGCCCGATGCGCAACGCGCTGACCCGGATCGACGACAGCACCGAGAGCATCACCGCCGTGAACGGCTCCGCCTTCGCCGAGCTGACCGACCTGCCGGTCGACGACGGCACGTTCGAGGTGGGCGGCACGAAGGTCGTCGTCGACGAGGACACCGCGAAGTCGTACGGCTGGAAGGCCGGTTCGGCGTTCCGGGTGGCGTACGAGGACGGCGCCAAGCAGCGGCTGACCGTCTCCGGGGTCTACCGGGCCAACGAGCTGTTCCGCGGGATCCTCCTCGACACCGCGACGCTCGCCCCGCACCAGGACGCGCCGGACGACATGCAGGTCATGGTGAAGACCTCGGGCGGCGCCTCCGACGCGACCAAGGACCGGCTGGAGAAGGCCCTCGGCTCCAACCCGGCCATCAAGGTGCAGAGCAAGCAGGACCTCTCCGACTCCATCGCCCAGATGTTCACCCTGATGCTGAACATGCTCTACGGTCTGCTCGCCATGGCGGTGATCGTCGCCGTGCTCGGTGTCATCAACACGCTGGCGATGTCGGTCTTCGAGCGCTCGCAGGAGATCGGCATGCTGCGCGCGATCGGCCTGGACCGCCGCGCGGTCAAGCGGATGGTCCGGCTGGAGTCCCTCGTCATCTCCCTGTTCGGCGGGGTGCTCGGCATCGGCCTGGGCGTGTTCTTCGGCTGGGCGGCCGGTGAGCTGCTCGGCACGGAGATGGCGACGTACGAACTCGTCCTGCCCTGGGACCGGATGGCCGTGTTCCTGCTGCTGGCCGCCGGGGTGGGCGTCCTCGCGGCGCTGTGGCCGGCCCGGCGGGCGGCCCGGCTGAACATGCTGGCGGCGATCAAGTCGGAGTAGCCGACGGAGCCGACGCAGGGAAGGGGCCCCGCCGGGTTCACGGCGGGGCCCCTTCTTGCTGTTCCCGCGCTCAGTTCCAGGTGCGGGCGCGCAGCGGCATCCCGGAGTCGCCGGACTCCGGTGTCCGCACGGCGAGGACCTGGTTGACGCCCAGCCGGTTGCGTTCGAAGCCGACGGCGCAGGCGGCCATGTACAGCCGCCAGACGCGGGCCCGGCCGGGGCTGGTGAGCTGTACGGCACGGGTCCAGTCGTCCTCCAGACGGGCCACCCAGCGGCGCAGGGTGAGGGCGTAGTGCTCCCGGATCGGCTCGACGTCACGGACCTCGAAGCCGGCCCGTTCGAGCTGGGTGACGGTGGTGCCGAGGGGGGCCAGCTCGCCGTCCGGGAAGACGTAGGAGTCGATGAATCCGTCGAGGTGGTAGGTGGATTCGTCCTGCTGGGGGCGCCGGGAGATCTGATGGTTGAGCAGGCGTCCGCCGGGGGCGAGCAGCGCGTACAGGTCGTTGGCGTAGTCCAGGTACTTCGCGGCGCCGACGTGCTCCGCCATGCCGATGGAGGAGATCGCGTCGTACGGCCCGTCGGTCACGTCCCGGTAGTCCTGCACCCGGATCTCGATCCGGTCGGTGAGCCCGGCGTCGGCGACGCGCTTGCGGGCGTGGGCCGCCTGCTCCCTGGACAGGGTGATCCCGACGACGCTCACGCCGTGCTCACCGGCCGCGTGGATGGCCAGGGAGCCCCAGCCGCAGCCGACGTCGAGGAGCCGCTGACCGGGCTTCAGGGCGAGCTTGCGGCAGACGAGTTCGAGCTTGTCGCGCTGGGCCTCTTCGAGGCTGCTGCCGGGGTGGGGCCAGTAGGCGCAGGAGTACACCATGGACGGCCCGAGGACGATCCCGTAGAAGTCGTTGCCGACGTCGTAGTGGTGGCTGACGGCCCGTCGATCGGTGCGGCGGGTGTGCAGATGACCGGTGCGCCGGATCTCCTCGACGGGCGGCGCGGGCGGCAGCGGCGGTCCCGCCAGCTTCAGCAGGTCGAGCACGGCCCCGCGGAACACGGGGTCACGCAGGGCCTGGCCGAGGGGACGGGCGTCCTCGTCCCGCTCCCAGATCAGCCCCGAGAGCAGATCCATGGCGACGAAGAGGTCGCCCTCGATCTCCAGGTCCCCGGCGACCCAGGCACGGGCCAGGCCCAGCTCACCGGGCTTGAACACCATTCGGCGCAGGGCTCGGCGATTGCGTACGACCAGCGCGGGCGCCCCGGGCGGACCCGCCTGCGAACCGTCCCAGGCGCGGATGCGCATCGGGAGCGGGCCACCCAGCAACTGTTCGACGATCGCATGGAGCCGCGGCGCGGCATCGGCCATGGAGCACACCTCCGTGACGGTGATCCCGGACTGTCCGGATTCCACGTAAACACGGAAGGTGCCGGAGTTCAGTCCCGCGCGGCCGGTACGACCGGGCAAAAAGAGGTGCAGACGTCACGGGTACGACAGGACGGCCGAAGGGGCCGCCCGCACCACGGATGGCGGGCGGCCCCTTCGGACCGTGCTGCTGTGCTGCTCTCCCGGCGGTGCCGGGCCGTGCTGTCAGCCGGCGATCAGGAGGCCTTGGCCTTCTCGCTCTCCGGCTTGGCGGCGGCCGGCGCCGGGGCGGGCTTGGCGGCCTCGTAGAACTCCTCGCGGGGGTTCTCCATCGCGCCGAGGGAGACGACCTCGCGCTTGAGGAACATGCCGAGGGTCCAGTCGGCGAAGACGCGGATCTTGCGGTTCCAGGTCGGCATCGCCAGACCGTGGTAGCCACGGTGCATGTACCAGGCGAGACGGCCCTTGAGCTTGATCTTCATCTTGCCCATGACGATCATCGCCACGCCCTTGTGGAGGCCGAGACCGGCCACCGCGCCCTTGTTGGAGTGCGCGTACTCCTTCTGCGGGAAGCCCCGCATGCCGGAGACCACGTTGTCGCCGAGGACCCTGGCCTGGCGCAGCGCGTGCTGGGCGTTCGGCGGGCACCAGGCGTTCTCGACCCCGGCCTTGCGGGCGGCGACGTCGGGGACCTGGGCGTTGTCGCCGGCGGCCCAGATGTAGTCGGTGCCCTGGACCTGGAGGGTCGGGGCGGTGTCGACGTGACCGCGGGGGCCGAGCGGGAGGCCGTAGCGGGCCAGGACCGGGTTCGGCTTGACGCCGGCGGTCCACACGATGGTGTTGGAGTCGACCTCGAGGCCGTTCTTCAGCACGACGTGGCCGTCGACGCAGGAGTCCATGGAGGTGGAGAGGTAGATCTCCACGCCGCGGGCCTCGAGGTGCTCCTTGCCGTACTGGCCGAGCTTGGGGCCGACCTCGGGCAGGATCTTGTCGGCGGCGTCGACGAGGATGAACCGCATGTCCTCGCGGGACACCGTCTTGTAGTACTTGGCCGCGTCGCGGGCCATGTCCTCGACCTCACCGATGGTCTCCGCGCCGGCGAAGCCGCCGCCGATGAAGACGAAGGTGAGCGCCTTGCGGCGGATCTCCTCGTCGGTGGTGGAGTCGGCCTTGTCGAGCTGCTCGAGGACGTGGTTGCGCAGGCCGATGGCCTCCTCGACGCCCTTCATGCCGATGCCCTGCTCGGCGAGGCCGGGGATCGGGAAGGTGCGGGAGACCGCGCCGAGCGCGATCACCAGGTAGTCGAAGGGCAGCTCGTACGCCTCGCCGACCAGCGGGGCGATCGTGGCGACCTTGCGGTCCTGGTCGATGGTGGTGACCCGGCCGGTGAGGACCTCCGCCTTGGGCAGCACGCGTCGCAGCGGGACGACGACGTGGCGCGGGGAGATGTTGCCGGCTGCGGTTTCGGGGAGGAAGGGCTGGTAGGTCATGTACGACCGGGGGTCGACGACCGTGACGGTCGCCTCGCCGTAGCGCATCTTCTTGAGGATGCGCCGAGCTGCGTACAGGCCTACGTACCCACCGCCTACTACGAGGATCCTGGGACGCTCCGTGGTGCTCATGGCATCGAGTATCCACCCGCCTCAGGGGGGCCGCTCGTGCGCCCCTTCACAAGCTTGTGGAGGGTGTGTGCTATCCTCCGCGACCCGCGTGATCCACATCATGGCGCGGAGGGGGAACCAGCGTGTAGGGCGAGGCGTTGTCAATGCCGCGTGAGCTGCCTCTCCGGCCGTCCGGGGGTGGGGTGAGGGGTCGGAAACACCCCCTCGGACGACCTCCTCGAAACGTCCGCGCGCGCCTCTTTTGAACACGTTCACACGGGTGTTGACCCCCCGGAAGGGCCAACCGGCCCTCATGGGGCCCTCACCAGGGCCGAAATCCTTGTGAAGAACTTCACGAACTTTCCCGCGGGGGTGTCGTGGAGAACCGTTCCGGCCACCACGAGCACCCCGCCGGGACGCTCATACGTCCTTCGACCTGCTCAGCGGAGTGCCCTCCGCGGGCCCTCTCAGGGGGCCTCCGGAGCCCCCGCCACCGACCACGCGATGCCGTCGAGGATGTCGTGCTCGCTCACCACGACCTCCCGCGCACCGATCCTTTCCATGATCGACAGCAGCACGAGGGCGCCCGCCACGATCACGTCCACGCGGCCCGGGTGCATCGAGCCGATCGCCGCGCGCTCGGCGTGGGTGGAGTGCAGCAGCCACTCGGTGATCTCCCGGACCCGCTCGTGGGAGACCCGCGAATGGTGGATGGCCGCCGTGTCGTACGCGGGCAGCTCCTGCGCGATCGCCGAGACCGTCGTCACGGAGCCCGCGAGGCCGACCAGCGTGTGCGCCTCGCGCAGCGGGACCGTCTCCTCGGCGAGGTCCAGCGCCGCCTCGATGTCGGCCCGCACGGCCGCGATCTGGCCGGCGGTCGGCGGGTCGGTGACCTCGCCGTCCACGACCAGGTGCCGCTCGGTCATCCGCACACAGCCGACGTTCACCGAGCGGGCGGCCCGGACGTGCTCCTCGCCGACCACGAACTCCGTGGAGCCGCCGCCGATGTCCACCACCAGATACGGCCGGGTCAGGTCCGCCCGGCCGGTGAGCTCCTTCGTGGCGCCCGTGAAGGAGAACTCGGCCTCCTGGTCGCCGGTGATGACCTCGGGCTCGACGCCCAAGATGTCCAGGACGCCCCGGACGAACGCGTCGCGGTTCTCGGCGTCCCGGGAGGCGGAGGTGGCCACGAACCGCAGCCGCTCCGCGCCCAGCTCCTTGATCACCGCCGCGTACTCGCGGCACGCGGCGAAGGTCCGCTCCAGCGCCTCGGGCGCCAGCCGGCCGGTCCGGTCGACGCCCTGCCCGAGGCGGACGATCGTCATACGGCGGTCCAGATCGACCAGTTCACCGGTCACCGGGTCGCAGTCGGCGACGAGGAGACGGATGGAGTTCGTACCGCAGTCGATGGCGGCGACACGGGTCATAGGGGTGCCCTTCGAGACGTACGCAAGCAGGATCAGCCCGTCCGGCGTTGGAGGACGAGGCCCTTTCGGGGCCGAAGCGGGGGCCCGGGGGCGGCAGCCCCCGGAAACGGGACCGCGGGAACGGTCACTCCTCGGCGGCAGCCTTCGTCACGCACGTCCCCTTGGCCCACCACTGCGGCAGCATCGCGAGCGCCTCGTCGCCGAGCGGGTTCACCCCGGGGCCCGCCGCGAGGGAGTGCGCCACGAGCACGTGCAGGCACTTCACCCGGTCCGGCATGCCGCCCGCGCTCGGGAAGCCCGTCAGCTCCTCGATCTCGTCCCGGCGCCGGACGTAGTCCTCGTGGGCGGCGCGGTAGGCGGCCGCGAGCTCCGGGTCGCTCTGGAGCCGCTCCGTCATCTCCTTCATCACGCCGTTCGCCTCGAGCGTGCCGATCGCGGAGTTCGCCTTGGGGCACGTCAGGTAGTACAGCGTCGGGAAGGGGGTGCCGTCGGGCAGCCGGGGCGCCGTCTCGACGACGTCCGGCTGACCGCAGGGGCAGCGGTGCGCGATCGCGCGCAGTCCGCGCGGCGGGCGGCCGAGCTGCTGCTTGAAGGCCTCGACGTCGGCGTCGGTGGGCTCGGTGCGCGGGGTGGTCGGCGGGGGCGTTTCCATGCTTCGGGGACTGTCTCTCTGTCGGTTCACTGGTCGGAGGCGTCGGACTTGTCGACCCCGTCCCAGACGTTCGAGTACCAGGGGCGGTCGGCCGCCCCGAGATCGGCGCGGGCCTTCTTGACCGCGTCGGGGTCGATCACGATGAAGCCGGTCTCCCCCGGCATCACATAGTGCAGCCGCTGCCGGATCTGCTGCTCGGCGTACGCGTCGTCCTGCCAGCGTGCCTTGAGATCGCGCAGTTGTTCCACCCGCCGGGTGGCCTCGGCCTTCTCCCGCTCCAGATCGGCGATGTCCGCGCGCTGCGAGACGTACTGCCGCATCGGGTAGGCGAGCGCCACGATCAGGGTGCACAGGACCAGCGCGAGCAGCGCGGCGCGGCCGGTCAGACGGGAGCGGCGGGCCTGGCGCTTGGTCTGGGAGCGGTAGACGCGGGCCGCGGTCTGCTCGCCGAGCACCCGCAGTCTCGTCGCGGTGGAGAAACGGTCCCGGTCCTTCACGGCCATCGGCTTCGCGCCTCCCCTTTCTCACGCGCGTACGTCCCCGCACACGGTACGGGACCGAGTACGGGGACGTACGTACGACTGGCTGTCGCGTGACCCGGGCGGGGTCAGCCCTTGGACACTCCGCCACGGAAGCGCGGGAAGGCCGAACGACCGGCGTACACCGCGGCGTCGTCGAGGATCTCCTCGATGCGCAGCAGCTGGTTGTACTTGGCGACGCGCTCGGAGCGGGCCGGGGCGCCGGTCTTGATCTGGCCGCAGTTGGTGGCGACGGCCAGGTCGGCGATGGTGACGTCCTCGGTCTCGCCGGAGCGGTGGGACATCATGCACTTGAAGCCGTTGCGCTGGGCCAGCTCGACGGCGTCCAGGGTCTCGGTGAGCGAACCGATCTGGTTCACCTTGACCAGCAGGGCGTTGGCGGTGCCCTCCTCGATGCCGCGGGCGAGGCGCTCGGGGTTGGTGACGAACAGGTCGTCGCCGACCAGCTGCACCCTGTCGCCGATGCGGTCGGTGATGACCTTCCAGCCGGCCCAGTCGTCCTCGAACAGCGGGTCCTCGATGGAGACGAGCGGGTAGGCCGCGACGAGCTCCTCGTAGTACTCCGTCATCTCGGCGGCGGAGCGCTCCTTGCCCTCGAAGAGGTACTTGCCGTCCTTGTAGAACTCGGAGGCGGCGACGTCGAGCGCGAGGGCGATCTGCTCGCCCGGGATGTAACCGGCTTCCTTGATGGCCTCGAGGATGAGGTCGAGGGCGGCGCGGTTGGAGTCCAGGTTGGGGGCGAAGCCACCCTCGTCACCGAGACCCGTGGACAGGCCCTTGGTCTTCAGCACCTTCTTGAGGGTGTGGTAGACCTCGGTGCCCCAGCGCAGGGCCTCGGAGAAGGACTCCGCGCCGATCGGGGCGATCATGAACTCCTGGATGTCCACGTTGGAGTCGGCGTGCGAGCCGCCGTTCAGGATGTTCATCATCGGCACCGGCAGCAGGTGCGCGTTGGGGCCGCCCAGGTAGCGGAAGAGCGGCAGGTCGCTGGCCTCGGAGGCGGCGTGGGCGACGGCGAGGGAGACGCCGAGGATGGCGTTGGCGCCGAGGGAGCCCTTGTTGTCGGTGGCGTCCAGGTCGAACATGGCCTGGTCGATCAGGCGCTGCTCGGTGGCGTCGTAGCCGACGAGCTCCGGGCCGATCTGCTCGATGACGGCGAGGACGGCCTTCTCGACACCCTTGCCGTGGTAGCGGTTGGGGTCGCCGTCACGGAGCTCGATGGCCTCGAAGGCACCGGTGGAGGCGCCGGACGGAACGGCGGCACGACCCGTGCTGCCGTCGTCGAGGCCGACCTCGACCTCGACCGTGGGGTTGCCTCGGGAGTCCAGGATTTCCCGGGCTACGACGACGTCGATGGACGGCACGAGCATCTCCTTCTTGGGATGTGACGCTGGTTGTGCGGTGCGCTGGTGGTGCGGGCACAGGGGCCTTGTCGGCCTTTGGTGGGCCTTGCGCCTAGAGCCTATCCGCCCCGGGGCCCGCGGCAGCCGACCGACCGCCCCGTGGACAAACTGACCGTACACATTGTTCCCCATCGGAACAAAGAGCGGGTGGCGCGGAGGCGAACACCTGGGCAAAGAAAACCCCGCTCCGGTGCGTACGGGGGAACGCGCACCGGAGCGGGGAGCCCGTGGGGACGGGGGGGGACCCTCACGAGGTCTTCAGTGTGCGGGGCCTTCATGTGAGCGGCCTGTGGCCCCGCCAGGAAGCGGATGTGTCACTTCAGGTGCAGCTGCTGGCCCGGGTAGATGAGGTCCGCGTCCTCGACGATGTCCTTGTTGAGCTGGAACAGCTTCTGCCAGCCGCCCTTGACCTTGTGCTTCTCGGCGATCGAGCTGAGGGAGTCGCCCTTGACGACCTTGTACTCGCCGTCGCCCTTCTTGACCTTCTTGCCGGTCGGGGTGGTGACCGTCTTGGAGGCGGCCGGGCGCTCGGCGGAGCGGGAGGCGGTCTGCTGCTCGGTGGAGCGGCTGGCGGTGGAGCTGTTCGAGCCGGAGCTGCCGGAGCTGCCGGAGCTCGAGGAGGAACCGGTGCTGCCGGAGCTGGAGCCGCCGCTGTACGGCGTGCTGGACAGGCCGGTGCCGCAGACCGGCCAGGCACCCTTGCCCTGGCCCGCGAGGACCTTCTCGGCGACGGTGATCTGCTGGTCCTTGCTGGCCAGGTCGGCGCGCGCGGCGTAGGCGGTGCCGCCGTACGCGGCCCAGGTGGAGGCCGAGAACTGCAGGCCGCCGTAGTACCCGTTGCCGGTGTTGATGGACCAGTTGCCGCCCGACTCGCACTGGGCGACCGCGTCCCACTCGGAGGCGGTGGCGGCGGAGGCGTTGCCGGCCGCCATCAGCGGGGCGGCGATGGCGACACCGGTGACGCCCGCGAGAGCGGCGACCCGGGTGGCCTTGGACGGACGACGGTGCTTGCCCTTGCCGGAAAACAGCATGGTTCATCCCCTCACCGACGCCTGCGAGGTGAGCTGTCGGGTTCGGGCCGGTTGAGTTGCCCGGCCGCGCACCTCACGGTGCGCGGCTTCACCCCGAGCCGGTTCCGGCGGTCAACCGCCGGGCCCGGCACTTACCTTGGGTCCCCCGCTCCTGCCTACGGCGCTTGACGCGACGACTGTTCCCGGGCCGCCACTGGCAGGATTCGGCGTTGCGGCGGCCGGGGCCCGGATTGCCGAGCGGTCCTGACCGTAGACACCCGATACGGGGAATTTCAAAGACGATCACGACTTCTGAGACTCATCCCACACTTTCACCAAACCGGACAATCGTCGCGAAGTGGGACGTGAACTCCCGGTGTTTTTAGGGGCGTTCCGCCCCTATTGCACCGCTGTGTCGAGGGTCTGACCGGGCATGATGTCGCTCGGATCGGCGCCGATGCGGTCCTTGTTCTCGGCGTAAAGGGCACGCCATCCGCCGTCGATTTCAAGGGAGTCGGCGATGGAGGCGAGGGTGTCGCCCTCGCGGACCGTGTAGGTGTCGGCGGCATGCCGGCCGGCCGTGGCGGTCGAGGTGCCCTCCGTGGCGGCCTCGTCGGCGGTGGCGCCGCGATGGCGCCCGGAGCCGAGGGAGCTGGTGTCGACCAGGCTCCAAGTCCCGGCATCCTGGACCGCATTGTCCGAGTTATCCACTTCTGGGGCGGTCGCGGACGGGCTGCCGGACTCCTGCGCCTCCCCCTTGGACTTGCCCGAACTGTCGGACTTGCCGGAGTCGTTCCCCTTGGAGGAGGAAGCGGACGAAGGGGACTCCGAGGCCGAAGCGGACGAATCGGCCGAGGGGGTGGACGCGTCCTCGCCGGAAGCGTCGGAGGCGTCGGACCCGTCGGAGTCACCGGAGTCGGACGACCCCTTGGACAGGTCGGACAATCCGGAGGACACGGACGAGTCGGACTCGTCGTCCGCCACTCCGGTGTCCACGCCCTCCGCCCCGCCGTTCAGCTGGGTGAGCCCGGACGTCAGCCCACAGGTGCCCCAGGCGCCGACGCCCTCCTTGGCGAGGAGCTGCTGGGCCACGGCGATCTGCTGGTTGCGGCTGGCCAGATCGGGGCGGGTGGCGTAGTCGAGGCCGCCGTACGTCTCCCAGTCCTCCTGGGAGAGGCTCAGGCCGCCGTACTCGCCGTCACCCTTGTTGGCGCTCCAGGACCCGTCGGTCTCGCACTGCGCCACCTTGTCCCACACCGTGCCGTCGGCCGCGCTCGCGCCGCTCGCGGCGAGGAGCGGGATGGCGATGGCGGAGCCGGTGACTCCGGCCGCGACGAGGAGGGCCGGAGCCTGACGGGGGCGACGGTGCCGACCGTTCCCGGAGAGCATGCGAGGGCCTTTCTCTGGACAGCAGTGACCGGCGCGACGGACGTGAGCGCACATGAGTTCGCCGCGCTGACGACCGAACGTATCGGCAGACGATCACTTGTCACAAGTTAATGCCGCGCAGATCACGTGAAGATCACAGACTTGAGGGTCGGTCACCTTTGCTCCCTCGGACGGTCACACTGCGGCTGACCTCAGGTCAGCTCTCCGTGCGCCACCGGCCGGTCACGCACCGCGGTGAACTCCACGGGCAGGGTGCGCAGTCCGCGCATGATGAGCCCGCCCCGCCATCTCAAGTCGGCCGGGTCCACCGCGAGTCGGAGGTCGGGGAGCCGGGTGAGGAGGGTGGCGAGGGCGCTCTGGCCCTCCAGCCGGGCGAGGGGGGCGCCCAGGCAGTAGTGGATGCCGTGGCCGTACCCGAGGTGCTGGTTGTCGCGGCGGGAGAGGTCGAGGGTGTCGGGGTCGGTGAAGCGGGCGGGGTCGCGGTCGGCGGCGGCGAGGACGACGAGGACGGGGTCGCCGGGGGCGATGTCCTGCCCGCCGAGGGTGAGGGGTTCGGTGGCGAAGCGCCAGGTGGCCAGTTCGACCGGGCCGTCGAAGCGCAGGAGTTCCTCGACGCCGGTCTCCAGGAGGGCGCGCTCCCCCTTCGCCAGGGACCGCTGGAGCCGGTCCCGCTGCCCGGGGTGGGTGAGGAGGGCGTAGGTGCCGTTGCCGATGAGGTTGACCGTCGTCTCGAAGCCGGCGAACAGCAGGATGAAGGCCATCGCGGCGGCCTCGTTCTCGGTGAGGTGCTCGCCGTGGTCGGAGGCGCGGATGAGACCGGAGAGGAGGTCCTCGCCGGGTTCCGGCCGCTCGGGGAGTTCCGCGCGCCTGCGGTGGATGAGCTCCAGCAGATAGCCGCGCATCTTCTTCACGGACCGTGCGACACCGCCCCGGGGTCCGCCGCCGTGACGGATCATCATGCCCGCCCAGTCCCGGAAGTCGTCCTGGTCCTCGCGGGGCACGCCGAGCAGGTCGCAGATCACGTAGATGGGGAGCGGGAAGGCGAAGTCGTGGATCAGATCGGCCTCGCCCGCGTCGGCGAACCGGTCGATGAGGCCGTCGGTCAGTTCCTGCACCCGGGGCGCGAACTCGGCGACCCGGCGCGGGGTGAACGCCTTGCTGACCAGCCGCCGCAGCCGGGTGTGGTCCGGCGGGTCGATGTTCAGCAGATGCGTCATCAGCTCGGCCTTGCGCTCGCCCGGAATGCCGGTCTTGCCCCGGGCGTGCTCGGGCTCGTCGTGATGCGCGGGGTTCTTGGAGAGCCGCTGGTCGGCGAGGGCCTGTTTCGCGTCGGCGTACCGGGTGACCAGCCAGGCCTCCACTCCGCTGGGCAGCCGGGTGCGGTGCACGGGTGCGTGCTCGCGCAGCCAGGCGTAGGCCGGGTAGGGATCGGTGGCGAACTCCCAGGTGAAGAGCTCGGGGGCGGGTGGCACGGTGATCGTGGGGTGGGGCCGGCTGGTCACTGCTTTCCTGTTTCTCGAGTGCTCGCGCTTCGCCTTCGCCTTCTGCTTCTCCTCCTTCTCCCCTCTACTCCTGCTCCTGCCCCTGCTCCTGTTTCTGCCCCTGCTTCTCCCGCTCGCGGATCGCGTCCCGGTAGACGCGGGCCGCCGCACGCAGGGCCTCCTCCGGGTCGATGCCCTCGGCCTCGGCCCGGGCGGCGAGGGTGAGCAGTTCGTAGCCGATGCCCTCGGCGGCGGGGAGCGGGACGTCGAGGCCGGCCGAGCGGACCCTCGACGACAGCTTCGCGGCCAGGGCGAGGCCGGGCTGGTGGAGGGGGACGCCGTCCGTGACGGACTCCCGCTGCTTCTCCACCGCCTTGGTGCGCAGCCAGTGCGCCTTGACCTCCTCCGGGGTGGTGGCCGTGGCGTCGCCGAAGACATGCGGGTGGCGGTGGATGAGCTTGGTGACGATGGTGGCGGCCACGTCGTCGATGGAGAAGGGGGCGTCCTCGTCCTCCTCGGCGATCCGGGCGTGGAAGACGACCTGGAGGAGGACGTCACCCAGTTCCTCGCGAAGCTCGTCGCGGTCGCCGTCCTCGATGGCCTCGACGAGTTCGTACGCCTCCTCGATGCCGTACTTGGCGAGGCCCTTGTGGGTCTGCCGGGAGGACCAGGGGCACTCGCGGCGGATGCGGTCCATGACCTGGATCAGATCGAGGAGGCGGGCGCCGGGAAGGTCGTAGGAGGCGGGGAGCAGCTCCAGCTCGGGCATCGCGACCCGGCCGGAGCCGGCCAGCCGGGCCAGTCCGTCCGTCAGGGCCGGTTCGCCCTCGCCGGTCGCGACGACCACGACCGTGCGTCCGCCCGCGCAGGCGGTGAGCAGGTCCTCGGCGCTCGGGGCGGACTCCTCGACCCGTATCCCCGCCTCGCGCAGATACGGCAGCTGCGGGTGGGTGCCGTCGGCGCACAGCACCCGGTCCGCCTCGCGCAGTGCCTGCCAGGCGGGCCAGGACAGCAGGCCGGGGGCGACGCGGTGGCTGGTGGTCAGCAGGACGATCCGGCCCGTCGGGGAGCCGGTGGGTGCGGAGCCGGTGGGTGCGGTCACATCGTTCACACCCCGAACGTAACCCACTCCCGCCGGCCGCTTCGCCCGGTTGTCCACAGGCAGAGCGGCCGGTCATACCGTCGTACCGTCAGGTCAGGCAGGCTGGGTGCCCGCCGCCGTGACCTCGCGGACCCAGGGGGTCTTGGCGTCCACGCGGCTGACCTTCTTCGCGTCCCAGGTCCCGTAGCGCGGGTTGACGTCGACGCCGAGTTCCTTCGACGTCACCGACAGCGCGCTCCAGAACGCGGGGTCGCTGGTGGTGGTGCCGAGCTGCGTGGCGAGCTTCTGGGCCTCCAGCTGGAGGCGGAGGTTGTCGTCGAGGCGCTCGGGCGCGACGCCGTACTGCTGGAGCCAGGAGGTCTCCAGGCCCTGTGCGCCGCCCGCCTGCTGTTCCAGGCCGGCCCGCACCTGCTGGACCTCGCGGCGGCTGACGGTGATGCCCGCGTCCTCGGCCGCCCGGTCCAGCACCTCGTCCAGGACCATGCCGTGCAGGGTGTCCCGGGTGAGGGTGCTGGTCTGGGCGAGGACCTGGGCGTACTGCGCCTCGTCGGGAACGGCCGCCCGCTGGGCCTCGCGCACCTCGTTCACCCGGTTCTCGAGCTGGGCGACGGTGATCCGCTGACCGCCGACGACGGCCGCCGCGCCGGGATGCGCGTCGTTCCCGCAGGCGGTGAGGAGGGGGGCCGCCATGATCGCGGCGGACAGCAGGAACGCGGTACGGCGGCGACGGCGGTGCAAGGGAACCTCCCGGTCGGAGATTGTGCGACGGTGCACAAAGTCTTGCGGTGATCGATGGTAGGCAGTGGGGCGCCTGGGGCCAACCCATTCGACCAACGATTCACCAGGACTTCGGGCACCGCCGCGCTCGGACCCGGCCCGCTCGTCGGTGCGAGAGGTCAGCCGACGAGGGCGACCGGGGCGTCCCAGGCGTCGCGGTCCACGGTGATGGTGTAGCCGCCGCGGGTCTCCTTGCTGTTGACCAGGTACTGGTGGCCGCGGCTGTGCCCGGTGAACTGCGTCGCGCCCCACGGCCAGTCGGTGGTCGTGGTGTTCTTCTTGTCCCACAGCGCGTACCACAGGTTGCCGGGCAGGTCCGTCTTGTCGGTCGCGTTGGCGATCGCCTTGGCGCTGGAGCTGCTGAAGCCGTAGTAGCCGGCGCGGTAGGTCTTGGCCCGCAGGGTCTTGGTGAAGGAGCGGACGTAGGCGAGGACGGCGTCGTTGCACGATTTGTTCGTGATGTCGTACGCCTCCATGTCGAGGTAGATCGGGCTGCCGGTCTTCATGCCGAGCGCGGAGGCCTTGGCGACGGCGTCCGCCGCGTCCGTGGCGCCCAGGGAGGTGGCCGTGGCGGCGGTGATCTTCTCGGGGCTGGAGCCGGTCTGGCAGGGCGGCTGGGCGCCGACGTACAGCGGGATGAGCTTCCAGCCGAGGGAGTTGACCGACTTGACCCAGGAGGCGGTGAGGTTGGGCTGGTTGCAGCCGCGGTTCTTGCCGCCGACGTAGACGGCGGCGGCACCGTAGAAGCCGTCGGTCTTCCAGGCCTTCATCGCGGACAGGGAGGGCGCGGTGCAGGTGTCGAAGGCACGGCCGGTGTAGGTCTTCTGCGCGGGCCAGGTGGTCGCCGCCATGGACTGCTGGGCGGCGATCCCGGCGCCGGCGACGACGGCCGCCCCGGCCACGCCCCACGTGATGTACCTGCGTCTTCTGGACTGCCGGTGCTCGGCCATCCCCACCCCACCCGTTCTGTAGATGTCTGCGCATGCGGGGACGCATGCGTGTGCGAAACGGATCGCACCGTAACGTGCGCCGACCCTGTGATCGGAAAACACAGGTTCCCCGAAGCCACAAGATTCGCTCACGTCACAGTAAAGAAAGCGGGGCGCCCGGAACCAGCGGCCATGACCTACCCTGTCCCCCAGATGACCTGGGGGCGGGATGAACATGGTGACGACGACGCGCGCGGAGAAGCGGCTGGAGGCCGGCTGGTTCCAGCGGCTGGCCTGGGCCGCCCTGGGATGGTTCTCGCTGGGCTTCCTGGTGTGGGTGCCCTTCCTCTATGTGGCGCTGCGCCGCGGCCGCCCCTCCGACTGGGGCGCCTGCGCCTCGTTCGTGCTGTACGAGTGCGTGACGCTGCCGTGGGCGGCGACCTCCAACAACGACGACGGTGACGCGTTCCTCGGCGTCGCCTGGTTCGTGACCCTGCTGGTGGCGACCGCGCTGCTGCTCTTCTGGCTGTTCGACACGAAGACCCCGAGGCCCCCCGCCATGCCGATGTACGGGCAGCCGCCCTATCAGCAGGGTTATCCGTACGGCCGCTAGGTCGTGCCCCCGGCGCTCAGTTCGCGTGGAAGCGTTCCGGCGCCTTCGTGGGGTTGCCGCCCGTGGGGAGCTTCTGGCCGGGGCAGGAGGAGAGGACCTTCTGCATCGCGGCCTTCTCCGCCGCCGTGACCCACAGCCCGTACTTCTTCTTCACGGCCACCTGCGCCGCGACATACGTGCACCGGTAGGCCTTGTTGGGCGGCAGCCAGGTCGCGGTGTCCCCGTCCCCCTTGGAACGGTTGGTGCTCGCGTCGACGGCCAGGAGGTTGAGCGGGTCGTTGGCGAGCGCTATCCGCTTGCTCCCGTCCCAGTACTTCGCCCCCGTCTGCCAGGCGTCGGAGAGGGCGACGACATGGTCGATGTCGACCTTGCTCGCACCCCGCCGGTAGGTCACGTCCGTGCCGGAGTACGGGTCCGACTCCAGCTCGCCGTACGACACCTTGCAGTCCCCGCCGGTGAACCTCACCTTCTTCAGGTCGCGCTTGAGTATGTCGTCGCGCGTGTCACAGCCGTTGGAGTCGGTGTCGGCCCACGCGGTGCCGAACCTCTCCCGCTCGTAACCGGTCTTGGGCGCGCGCCCCTTCACCGTGAGCGACCCGGCGGCGGTGAGAGCCGCTCCCCCGCCCGCCGTCGATCCCGAGCCGGAACCCGACCCGGATCCGAGGCCGTCTCCCAGGCCCTGGTCGGCACAGCCGGCCACCGCCACGACGGCCACCGCGCTCATCAGCATGGCGGCGGTCGCCGCCCCACCCCTCAGACGCATCCCGTGCGCCCCTCCCCTTGCCGGCCCCGCTGCCACCCCGCACAGGGCGGTTTCCCCGGCGGACGTCGGTGCACACCGTACCGATCGGGTACTCCGCGGCATCCGGGAGGTCCAGACCACCACGGCTTCAAGTGGGCATCTCTCACATCTCGGGAATATCGTCGAGGGTGAGTCACCTCCGGAAGGAGCTCTGCATGGGCATCCTCGACAGGTTCAGGCACAACCGGACGGCGCAGGACAAGGCCAAGGACATGTCCGACGCCGCCGAACGGAAGGTCAACGAGAGGACGGGCAACAAGTACGAGGGTCAGGTCGACGAAGCCCAGCAGAGGGTGGAGGGCTCGCTCGGCATGGACCGCGAACGGCCCGACCGGCCCGAGGGACAATGACCCGGACGACCCGGACCCCTCAGAGGCGCTGACGCCATCGCCGAAGAGACCACGGAGGACCGTCCGGCCCTCGCGCCGGACCCGCACACCACCTGAAACGAGAAGCCGTCCGCGCAGCCTCACCTCCCGCGGGCGGCTTCCCGCGTGCCCCCTCCGGCTCCCACCCCGGCCGCTCCGGGCGACCGTCACACCGCGACCGTCACACCGCTCTCACACCTTGCCTATCCCCAGGGTGGATTCCGAGGGCAGCAGTCCGGAGCCGATGACCGCGACCCAGTAGTCGCCGAGGAGGCCGGCCAGCCGTTCGGTGGCGTCCGGCCCCAGGGCCCGCCAGGGGCCGAGGGCCAGGCGGTCGGTGTCCCGCTCCACGCGGCGGCGCAGCTCGTGGCCCGCCTCCGTCGCCGTACCGTCCGGCTCGACGAGACCGCGGGCGACCAGGCGTTCCCGGGCCGCCGCCCACTCCTCGGCCGGCCAGCCGCGGCTCTCGAAGCGCTCGACCGGGGCGGCGCCTATCGCGGCGAAGGACACCAGCGCCTCGACCGGATCCAGTCCGGCGGTCAGCAGGGCGGCGAGATGGCCGTCGCCGCGGTGCTCGCGCAGGATCGTCGCCGCCTGCCAGAGCTGAAGACGGGGCTCGACCGGCCACTCCAGCGCGGCGTTGGCCGCGGCGAGCGGGCGGCCCGCCGTGTCCGCCGCCTCGGCCGCCCGCCGGGCGAGGTCGGCCGCCTCCTCCAGCGCGGGGCCGTCGGCGAGGTCGCCGAACAGTGTGCGGTAGGCACGGTCGACGCCTCGCAGTCTCGCCCTCAGCGCGGCGTCCGAGGTGGTGACCCGGCGGGCCTCGTCGACGTACCGGGCGACCATGCCGGGCGCGAAGCTGTAGAAGGCCGAGGTCACGGACCCGCTGCCGACCGGCCCCAGGGGCGCGGCGCGGAACGGGAAGTAGCTCGACCAGCGGCCCTCGGCGGAGAGGCCGAGCGCCGCGGCCTCCTCGAAGACCTCGGGCGCGTAGTACAGGACCGCGTGCAGGGGTTCCAGCAGATGCCAGAGCCTGCGGGCCAGGGCGGGCTCCACCCCCGCCACCGGCCGGTTCTCGGACTCACTCTCGGACATGACGTCTCCCCCTCGTCGCATTCGGCGTCCGCCATAACTTGACATCGACAAGATTGCCCGACGTCACCCCAACTTGTCAATGGCTAGATTCGCCGTAGTCTGCTCCCATGAGCCCGTACCACCATGGCGATCTGCGCCGCGCCATCCTCACCGCCGCCCTCGACGTCATCGCCACCGACGGCCCCTCCGCGCTCAGCCTGCGCGACCTCGCGCGCCGCGCCGGCGTCTCGCACGCGGCCCCCGCCCACCACTTCCGCGACCGCACCGGTCTGCTGACCGCGATCGCGGCGGAGGGGCACGGACTGCTGGCCGAGGAGCTCGCCGGAACGACGGACCTGCGGGACGCGGGCGCCCGCTATGTGCGGTTCGCCCGGCAGCACCCGGCGCACTTCCAGGTGATGTTCACACCGAACCTGCTGCACACCGACGACCTGGAACTGACCACGGCCCGCGCCCTGTCCGGCGCGGCCCTGACCGACGCCCTCGCCCCCACCGCGCCCACCGGCGACGACCCGCACGCCCGGTACGCCCGCCTCGCCGTCTGGTCCCTGGCCCACGGCTTCGCCACCCTGCTCCTCGGCCACAACCTCGACCGCCTCCTCGGCGACGAGGACCCCGAGGAGGTCCTGCGGGAACTGCCGATGTTCCTGCTCCCGCCGGCCTGATCCACCCCCGAACCGCCCTGATCCACCCGAACCCCCCATGCCGGTCCGGCGCTTGACCCTGACACCGGCGTCAGGGTCCGAGGATCCCCGCATGACCGATCCCCGTATGACCGAAGCGCACAGCCCCCGTACCGTCCTCGTCACCGGTGCCGGCACCGGCATCGGCCGCGCCACCGCCCACGCGTTCGCCGCCCGGGGCGACCGGGTGATCGCCGTGGGCCGCCGCCCGGCGCCCCTGGCCGAGACCGCCGCCCACGACGAGGACCGCATCCTCCCGCTCGCCGTCGACCTCACCGCCGAGGACGGCCCCGCCACGGTCGTGCGCACCGCGCGGGAACGCCATGGCCGTATCGACGTCCTCGTCAACAACGCGGCCGTGGTCACCACCGGGTCCCTGCGCACCTGCACCCGCGCCTCCGCGCAGCCCCTGCTCGCGACGAACCTGGTCGCGCCCGTCCTCCTCACCCAGGCCGCGCTGCCCGCGCTGGAGGAGAGCCGGGGGGTCGTGGTGAACGTGACGACGTCCGTCGGACAGCGCGGCTGGCCGGGCAACTCCCTGTACGCGGCCGGGAAGGCGGCCCTGGAGGTGCTCACCCGCAGCTGGGCGGTCGAACTGGCGCCCCTCGGGATCCGGGTCGTCGCGGTGGCCCCCGGAGCGGTCGACACCCCGATCGGCGAGCACGCCGGCCACACCCCCGAGCAGCGTGCCGCGCTCCGCGCGTGGCAGCTCGCGCACACCCCGCTCGGCCGGATCGGCCGCCCGGAGGAGGTCGCGTGGGCGATCACCCGGCTCGCCTCGCCCCAGGCCTCGTTCATCACCGGGGTGATCCTCCCGGTGGACGGCGGCGCGGTCGTCGCATGAGACTGGCGCGCATGCGGAAACCAGGCGACCCGGCGGCCCCCGGCACACCGGCACCCCCTCTGCGGATCGGCGGACTGGCCCGGGTCACCGGCGTCTCCGTACGCGCCCTGCGCCACTACGAACAGGCGGAACTCATCTCCTGCGAGCGCGCCGCCAACGGCTACCGGCTCTACGCCCCCGCCACCGCCGTCCGGGTCCGCAACATCCGCGCACTCGTCGGGGCGGGGCTCACCCTGGACGACGTGCGGGTGTTCCTGCCGTGCCTGGACGGGGACGTGACCGCGTCGCCGCCGACCGCGCGGACCCTCGGTGTCGCGCTGCGGCGGCTCGCGGTCATGGACGAGCGGATCGCGGCCCAGGTCGCGGTCCGGGACCGGCTGGCCGCGGCACTGGCCGAGGCCACCGGCGGACCCGTACGGATCCGGCCGGTGGCCTGAGCGGGCCGCTCCCGTCCTACGAGCCCAGCACCGACGCCAGGAACTCCCCCACCCAGCCCAGCAGTTCCCGGCCGACCAGCGGCCTGCCGCCGACCTTCGCCGTCTTCGGGCGGGGGACCAGGATCTGGTGGACGGCCGGCTTGATGACGGAACCCGGGTACAGGCGCTTCAGGCGCAGTTCCTGCGACTCGCGCAACTCCACCGGCGCGAAGCGGATGTTGGTGCCCTGGAGGACGATCTCGCCGACCCCGCACGCGCGTGCCAGCATCCGCAGCCCGGCCACCAGCAGCAGGTTCTCCACCGGCTCGGGCAGCTTGCCGTAGCGGTCGACGAGTTCCTCGCGTACGGCCTTGATGTCGTCCTCGGAGTTCGCCGAGGCGATGGCACGGTAGGCCTGGAGGCGCAGCCGCTCGCCGGGGGCGTAGTCGTGCGGGACGTGTGCGTCGACCGGCAGCTCGATCTTGACCTCGAGCGGCGGCTCCTCCTCGATCCCACCGGTCTCCAGCTGACGCCGGTAGTCCGCGACCGCCTCGCCGACCATCCGGACGTACAGGTCGAAGCCGACACCCGCGATGTGCCCGGACTGCTCGCCGCCCAGCAGGTTTCCGGCTCCCCGGATCTCCAGGTCCTTCATCGCCACGTACATGCCCGCGCCCATCTCGGTGTGCTGGGCGATCGTGGCGAGCCGTTCGTGCGCGGTCTCCGTCAGCGGCTTCTCCGGCGGGTACAGGAAGTACGCGTACCCGCGCTCGCGGCCACGGCCCACCCGGCCGCGCAGCTGGTGCAGCTGGGAGAGACCGAAGGTGTCGCCGCGCTCCACGATCAGGGTGTTGGCGTTGGAGATGTCGATGCCGGACTCGACGATCGTCGTCGAGACGAGCACGTCGAACTTCTTCTCCCAGAAGTCGACGACGACCTGTTCGAGGGCCGACTCGGACATCTGGCCGTGCGCGGTGGCGATCCGCGCCTCGGGGACGATCTCCCGCAGCCGGGCCGCCGCGCGGTCGATCGACTCGACCCGGTTGTGGATGTAGAAGACCTGGCCCTCGCGCAGCAGTTCACGGCGGATGGCGGCGCCGATCTGCTTCTCCTCGTACGGGCCGACGAAGGTGAGCACCGGGTGGCGCTCCTCCGGCGGGGTGGTGATCGTCGACATCTCGCGGATGCCGGTGACCGCCATCTCCAGGGTGCGCGGGATCGGGGTCGCGGACATGGTCAGCACGTCGACGTTGGCGCGGAGCTTCTTCAGCTGCTCCTTGTGCTCGACGCCGAAGCGCTGCTCCTCGTCGACGATGACCAGGCCGAGGTCCTTGAACTTCGTCTCCGAGGAGAACAGCCGGTGGGTGCCGATGACGACGTCCACCGCGCCCTCGTGCAGGCCCTCCAGGACCGCCTTCGCCTCGGTGTCGGTCTGGAACCGGGACAGCGCCCTGACGTTGACCGGGAACTGCGCGTACCGCTCGCTGAACGTGCCGAAGTGCTGCTGGACGAGCAGGGTCGTCGGGACGAGGACCGCGACCTGCTTGCCGTCCTGGACGGCCTTGAAGGCGGCGCGGACCGCGATCTCCGTCTTGCCGTAGCCGACGTCGCCGCAGATCAGGCGGTCCATGGGGACCGTCTTCTCCATGTCCTCCTTGACCTCGGCGATGGTGGTGAGCTGGTCGGGGGTCTCCGCGTACGGGAACGCGTCCTCCAGCTCGCGCTGCCACGGGGTGTCCGTGCCGAACGCGTGTCCGGGGGCGGCCATCCGCGCGGAGTACAGCTTGATCAGGTCGGCCGCGATCTCCTTGACGGCCTTCTTCGCGCGCGCCTTGGTCTTCGTCCAGTCGGCGCCGCCGAGCCGGTGCAGGGTGGGTGCCTCGCCACCGACGTACTTGGTGATCTGCTCCAGCTGGTCGGTGGGGATGTAGAGGCGGTCGCCGGGCTGGCCGCGCTTGGCGGGGGCGTACTCCACGACCAGGTACTCGCGCGTGGCGCCCTGCACGGTGCGCTGCACCATCTCGATGTAGCGGCCGACGCCGTGCTGCTCGTGGACGATGTAGTCGCCCGCCTCCAGGGTGAGCGGGTCGATCGTCTTCCGGCGGCGCGCGGGCATGCGCGCGCCGTCCTTGCCGGCCGCCTTCTGGCCCGAGAGGTCGGTCTCGGTGAGGACGACCAGCTTCAGTGCCGCGTCGACGAAGCCGTACTCGACGGAACCGCACGCCACATGGACGACGGAGGGGCTCAGCGCGCCGAGGTCGGTGTCGAGGCGGGCGGCGACGCCCTCGCCGCCGAGGACCTCCACCGTGCGGGCCGCCGGGCCGTGGCCCTCGGTGACGAAGACGACGCGCCAGCCGTCGGCGAGCCAGCCCTTGGTGTCGGCGAGGGCCTTCGCGGTGTCGCCGCGGTAGGTCTCGGGGGCGTGCATGCCGAGCTGGAGGGTGTCCGCCTCCAGTTCGAGGTCGGCG
Organism: Streptomyces sp. NPDC005811; assembly: GCF_040630405.1. Taxonomy (NCBI): domain Bacteria; kingdom Bacillati; phylum Actinomycetota; class Actinomycetes; order Kitasatosporales; family Streptomycetaceae; genus Streptomyces; species Streptomyces sp. NPDC005811. The sequence continues at coordinate 70,875 of NZ_JBEXXK010000017.1, read as the reverse complement.
GCGAACGGCGACACCGACCACCACATCATGTCCAGCTCGCGCGCGCGGTCGCGGACGTCCGCGATCGACCAGAGGGAGGCCGCGCCGACGTCGATGGGCGCCTCGCCGCCGCCGGCCGTGGCCGCCCAGGACGCCTGGAGGAACTCCTGCGAGGTCGCCACCAGGTCGGCGGCACGGGTGCGGACCCGCTCCGGGTCGCACACGACGGACATGGCGCCCTTCGGCAGGACGTCGATCAGCAGTTCCATGTCGTCGACGAGGACGGGCGCGAGGGACTCCATGCCCTCGACCGCGATCCCCTCGGCGATCCTGTGGAGGAGTTCGCCGAGTTCCGGGTGCTGTTCGGCGAGGGCACGCGCACGCGTGCGGACGTCGTCCGTCAGCAGGAGTTCACGGCAGGGCGGGGCCCACAGGCCGTGCTCGGCGACTTCGAGGGAGCGCTGGTCGGCGACCTTGAAGTAGCGGATCTCCTCGATGTCGTCGCCCCAGAACTCGATGCGCAGGGGGTGTTCCTCGGTGGGCGGGAACACGTCCAGGATCCCGCCGCGCACGGCGAACTCGCCGCGCTTCTCGACGAGCTCCACGCGCGCGTACGCCGCTGCGGCGAGGGCGGCGACGGTCTGGTTCAGGTCGGCCTGACCGCCGGTGCGCAGGGCCACCGGCTCCAGGTCGCCGAGGCCCTTGACCTGCGGCTGGAGGACCGAGCGGACCGGTGCCACGACGACCGAGACCGGGCCCGTCTCGGGGTCGTCCGGGCGCGGGTGGGACAGCCGGCGCAGGACGGCGAGACGGCGGCCCACGGTGTCGCTGCGGGGGCTGAGGCGCTCGTGCGGGAGCGTCTCCCAGGAGGGGTACTCGACGACCGTGTCGGGCGGGAGCAGGGAGCGCAGGGCGGCGGCCAGGTCCTCGGCCTCGCGGCCGGTCGCGGTGACCGCGAGGACCGTGCGGCCGGTCTCACGGGCGAGGGCGGCGATGGCGAAGGGGCGGGCCGCCGGGGGGCCGACCAGGTCGATGTGCATGCGGTTGCCGTCTGCGGCCGCGGGGATCGCTTCGGCGAGGGCGGTGTCCTTGACGACGGCGTCGAGCAGACCGTGCAGGCTCATTCGGGGCGGCTTTCGTCGGTGGGTGGGCAACGCGAAGGACCCGACACGCGTCACGGGCCGGGGGTGTCCAGGGTACGACGGGGCGCAGCCGTTCGCCGGGGCTGTGGACAACCAGGGTTTCTCAGGGTGCGGCCCCGACACTCCCGCCAGGGGGCTCCGTCCCTGGACCCCCGGCCGCCGCCCACCCACCAGCCGACTCGCTCGGACGGAGGAGGCACCGAGAAGCCCCCCGCGCTTCTCGGTGCCTCGGCCGTGCCGCGTGTCGGCGTCTAGTCCGTCGCGATCGCGTTCAGGACGTTCATGCGGCCCGCGCGGAAGGCGGGGACGAGGGCCGCGAACAGGCCCACGAAGGCCGAGCCGATGAAGACGGCGGTGATCGTCGGCCAGGGGATCTCGAGCACGGTCAGGCCCTGCAGGGCGAGGAGCTGCTGGGCGGTGGCGCCCCAGCCCATGCCCAGACCGAGGCCGAGGAGGGCGCCGAAGAGGGCGATCACCACGGACTCCATGCGGATCATGCGGCGCAGCTGGCGGCGGGAGAGGCCGATGGCGCGCATCAGGCCGATCTCGCGGGTGCGTTCCACCACCGACAGGGCCAGGGTGTTCACCACGCCCAGGATCGCGACGATGATCGCGAGCGCCAGGAGGCCGTAGATCAGGTTGAGGAGCTGGCCGATCTGGTCCTTGAGTGCCTGCTTGTAGTCGGTCTGGTCGCGGACGGTGTACTGCGGGTAGTCGTGCAGGGCGGACTTGAGGGACGTGTAGGCGGCGTCCTGCTGTCCGTCCTTCGCCGAGGCGAAGAGGAGCTGGTCGAGGGGGAGCTTGTCGGCCGGGACGTACTTCTTCATCGTGTCGATGGAGGTGTACATCGCGCCCTGGTCGATGACGACGTCACTGCTGGTGATCGCGCGGACGGTGAGGCGGGCCGTGGAGCCGTTGTCGAACGCCACCGCGATCTTGGATCCGAGGTGGATGCCGTGGTCCTTGGCGAACGTCTCGTGGACGGACATCGAGTCGGGCTCGTAGGCGTCGGCGAGCTTGCCGGCGACCGTCTCGGTGCGCAGGTCCGTCGCGTAGGTCGGGTCGGCCGCGGTGATGGCCGTGCCGTCGAGCGTCTTCCCGTCGGGCGTGGTGAAGTCGGCCTTGGTCCACTTGTACTCGGTGACCCGCTCCAGGCCGGGCGTGTCCTTGACCGCGCGCACGGCCTGCGGGGTGATGAGCTGACCGTTGTCGCTCTGGATGATGAAGTCCGTGCCGACGGTCTTGTCGAGCTGGTCGGTCGCGGAGGCGACCATGGAGGAGCCGACGACCGACAGGCAGGCGACGAGGGCGAGGCCGATCATCAGGGCGGCGCCGGTGGCGCCGGTGCGGCGCGGGTTGCGCAGGGCGTTGCGTTCGGCCAGGCGGCCGACGGGTCCGAAGGCCCTCAGCAGGACCGCGCCGAGGACGCGGACCACACCGCCTGCGAGCAGCGGGCCGATGACGACGAAGCCGATCAGGGACAGCACCACGCCGAGGCCGAGCCAGAGGGAGCCCTCCTTCGCCTGGTCGGCGGCGGAGGCCAGGTAGAGGCCGTAGCCGCCCGCGCCGGTCAGCAGCAGGCCCAGCACGGCCCGTACGGCACCGGCCTTGGCGTCGGCCGGGGCGCCCGCGTCGCGCAGGGCGGCCATCGGGGAGACCTTGCCTGCGCGGCGGGCGGGCAACCAGGCGGCGAGGACGGTGACGATCACGCCGAGGGCGAGGCCGGCCACCGGGGTCGTCCAGGCCACCGTCAGGTCGTCGGTGGAGAGGTTCATGCCCGTCATGCCCATGAGCTTCATCAGGCCGACGGCGAGACCGACGCCCGCGCCGACGCCGAGGACCGAGCCGACGACACCGAGCAGCAGGGCCTCGGCGAGGACGGAGCGGTTGACCTGCTTGCGGCTGGAGCCGATGGCCCGCATCAGGCCGATCTCGCGGGTGCGCTGGGCGACCAGCATGGAGAAGGTGTTGATGATCAGGAAGATGCCGACGAGGAAGGCGATCCCGGCGAAGCCGAGCATCGCGTACTTCATGACGTTCAGGAAGTCGCCGACGTCCGCGCGGTTGGCGTCGGCCGTCTCCTTGGCGGTCTGCACCTTGTAGCCGGCCGTGCCGAGTTCCGCCGTGACGTTCTTCTTCAGCTGGTCGTCGCTGACGCCGGCCGCGGCCGTGACGTTGACGTTGGTGTACACGTCCGCCTGGCCGACCAGGGTCTGCTGGGCGGTCTTCGTGTCCAGGTAGAAGATCGCGGCGCCGGGGTTGGTCACCTGGAAGGCGGCGATGCCGGAGATCCGGGCGGTGTGCGTGCCGACCGCGCTGATGACGCCGATCTCGTCGCCGAGCTTCAGGTGGTGCTTGTCGGCGGTGTCCTTGTCGACCATGATCTGGCCGGAGCCGTGGGGCGCCGCACCGGAGGTGATCTTCATGGTGCGGGCGTCGTTGCCGTTCCAGCTGCCGACGATGGTCGGGGCGCCGCTGGACGGGGAGAGGTTGTCCTTGTCGGCGTCCACGACGGTCACCGAGGTCGAGAAGACGGTTCCCTCCGCCGTCTTCACGCCCTGGGCCTCGCGCACCTTGCCGAGCACGGAGGCCGGCATGACCGGCGGCCTGCCGTTGTCGGAGGTGGTCTCCCCGGTGTCCGAGGCGTCCTTGGCGCTGACCGTGACATCGGAGGAGGTGGCGGCGAACAGCTTGTCGAAGGTGGTGTTCATGGTGTCGGTGAACACCAGCGTGCCGCAGACGAAGGCGACGGAGAGCAGGACCGCGACGGCCGACAGGGCCATCCGTCCCTTGTGCGCGAAGAAGTTGCGCATCGAGGTCTTCATGACGGTCATGACGTACGCCCCCGCGCGTCGAAGTCCTTCATACGGTCCAGGACGGCGTCCGCGGTCGGCTTGAACATCTCGTCGACGATCCGGCCGTCGGCGAGGTACAGCACGCGGTCCGCGTAGGAGGCCGCCACCGGGTCGTGGGTGACCATCACGATGGTCTGGCCCAGCTCGTCGACGGAGCGGCGCAGGAAGCCCAGGACCTCGGCGCCGGCGCGCGAGTCGAGGTTTCCGGTCGGCTCGTCACCGAAGATGATCTCGGGGCGCGCCGCCAGGGCGCGCGCCACGGCGACGCGCTGCTGCTGGCCGCCGGAGAGCTGGGTGGGGCGGTGCCTGAGCCGGTCGGAGAGTCCCACGGTGTCGACCACGCGCGTGAGCCACTCCTTGTCGGGCTTGCGGCCCGCGATGTCCATCGGGAGCGTGATGTTCTCGATCGCGTTGAGCGTGGGCAGCAGGTTGAACGCCTGGAAGATGAACCCGATCCGGTCCCGGCGCAGCTTGGTGAGCTTCTTGTCCTTCAGGCCGGTGATCTCGGTGTCGTCCAGATAGATCTGACCGCTCGTCACGGTGTCGAGACCGGCGAGGCAGTGCATCAGCGTGGACTTGCCGGACCCCGAGGGGCCCATGATCGCGGTGAACTGGCCGCGGGCGATGTCCACGTCGACGTGGTCGAGGGCGACGACGCGGGTCTCGCCGGACCCGTACGCCTTGACGACCTGCCGCGCCCGCGCGGCGACGGCCGTACGCCCTCCAGTGCCCCCGTGCCTGGGAATGGTCACAGCCGAAGTCACGGTAAATCTCCTATGTCGGAAATGGATGGAACGCACTGGACCGCGAGGATGACCCGGGGGAAGTGCGAGGGGGAAAGCGAGAAGTGCGGGAAGTACGAGAAGTGCGGGAAGTGTTACGTCGAAGAGTCTGGCGGGGGGAAGGGGTCCGGCGCGCTGGTGCCGGGACCCGTCTTCCCGGGGGGTTACCCCCACCCTCCGCCGGTGGGGCTGGCCACCCCCACCGGCATAAAGCCAGGTTAAGGAGGCACCCGGGCCGGTCTCGTCCTCCGTCGGTACGAACCCTCCCCGAGACGTAGTACGGAGGTACCCCTAGGGGCTCTCCACCGTCGGGTGGAGCGGCTCTCGGGGCCGCCTCCACCCTTCGGCCCCGCGCCGCTCCGCCCCGGCGGTTCCAGCCTGCACCCTTCCGTCGCGTGAAGGTCAAGGCTCCCCCGGTGCGCGGGACAAGTGGGAAGCTGTGCTCCGGCAGATAGGTGCAGGGGGCACGGGAGACGGCAGGGGAGGGCATCCGGTGGGGGACACGAGACCCGCGGCACGCGAGGCCGCACCGCGGCGCACGGGCGGAGGGCGGCGGGGCGCGGTGGTGGCCGCGCTGATGCTCTCCATGGCGCTGGCGGCCCTGGACTCCACCGTGGTCTCCACGGCCGTCCCGCAGATCGTGGGCGACCTGGGCGGGTTCTCGGTGTTCTCCTGGCTGTTCTCGGGCTATCTGCTCGCGGTGACGGTCACCCTGCCCGTCTACGGAAAGCTCTCCGACACCTTCGGCCGCAAGCCGGTGCTGGTGGTGGGCGCCGCGCTGTTCCTGCTGGGGTCGCTGCTGTGCGCGCTCGCCTGGAACATGGCGGCGCTGATCGCGTTCCGTGTGGTGCAGGGACTGGGCGGCGGCGCGCTCCAGGGGACGGTGCAGACGCTCGCCGCCGATCTGTATCCGCTGAAGGAGCGACCGAAGATCCAGTCGAAGCTGTCCACGGTGTGGGCGGTATCGGCGGTGGCGGGCCCCGGCCTGGGCGGGGTGCTCGCGGCGTACGCGGACTGGCGGTGGATCTTCCTGATCAACCTGCCCATAGGGGTGGTGGCGTTGTGGCTGATCGTCCGTCACCTGCATGAGCCGCAGCGGGAGACGCAGAGGCAGACACAGAGGGAGTCGCAGCGGGAGTCGGGGACGGGGGTGTCGGCACGCGCGCGTGTGGACTGGGCCGGGGCGCTGGCCGTGTTCGCCTGTGGTGGGGTGTTGCTGACCGCGCTGGTGCAGGGCGGTGTGGCCTGGCCGTGGTGGTCCGGGCCCTCGCTGGGGCTGTTCGGGGCGGGGCTGGCGCTGGCGGGGCTCGTGGTGGTCGTCGAGCGCCGGGCGGCGGAGCCGATCATCCCGGGGTGGGTGTGGCGGCGCCGTACGATCGCGGCGGTCAATCTGGCCCTGGGCGCGCTGGGTCTGCTGATGGTGGCGCCCTCGGTGTTCCTGCCGACGTACGCGCAGTCGGTGCTGGGGCTCGGCCCCGTGGCGGCCGGTTTCGTACTCTCGGTGTGGACGCTGAGCTGGCCGGTGTCCGCCGCGCTGAGCCAGCACGTCTACCGGCGGATCGGCTTCCGTGACACCGCCCTGCTCGGCATCGGCGCCGCCGCGCTGATCCTGCTGGCCTTCCCCTTCCTGCCGTATCCCGGAGCGGCCTGGCAGCCGACCCTGCTGATGCTGGTGCTCGGGGCGGCGCTCGGTCTGTTCCAGCTGCCGCTGATCGTGGGGGTGCAGTCGACGGTGGGCTGGTCGGAGCGGGGGACGACGACGGCGTCGGTGCTGTTCTGCCGGCAGACCGGCCAGACGATCGGCGCCTCGGTGTTCGGCGCGGTGGCCAACGGGGTGCTGGCGACCCGGCTGGGCGGGGCGGGCGATCTGGACTCGGTCACCCGCGCGCTGGACGCCGGTACGGCGCCCGATTCCGTCCGGCACGCTGTCGCGAGCGCCGTGCACGCCGTGTACCTGGGCGCGGCAGGCGCCGCCGCGCTGGCCTTCCTGGTGCTGCTGTGCGTGGCGCCGCGCCGGTTCCCGGTGCTGGCGGAGCAGGACCGGAGCGAGCTTCCGACGGCGGACGAACAGCCGGAGGGCCGGGCGGAACAGCGCGGTTAACGCGGGTAACAGCCCAGGTCAGCGGCCGATTCGCATAGTAAGCGCATACCGACCGATCAGTTTGGTGAAAAGACTTCGCACCGACCGTACTCCCGAGTAACGTGCGTGGCTCGCCACCCCCCACCCCACCTCCCTGCGGTCCGCCGCCACGGACCCGAGCCGCGCAAGGAGCACGGGATGTCCTACGACCCGTCCCGCCCCCACCCGACATACCCCTGGCAGCCGCCACCCCCGTCACCACCCGCGCCCCCGCGCCGGCGACCGGACCACCACACCCCGCTCGGGCACCACAGCGACCTGCGGACGCTGCGCGGCGCCTACCACCGCCAGCGCCGCGTGGCCACGCTCACCGCGCTCGGCTACTTCGTCGTGTTTCTCGTCCTGTCCGGCTTCGCGCCGTCCCTGATGACGGCCACCGTCACCACCGGACTGCCCGTCGGCCTGCTCCTCGGGCTGATCCAGCTGCCCGTCACCTGGCTGGCGATCGGCGTCTACGAACACACCGCCCGGCGCCGGGTCGACCCGCTCGCCGACCGCATCCGCAAGCAGTCCGAGATCGACGCACGGCGGGGGGCCACCCGGTGAGCACGGCACGCACCCCCCTCGCGGCCTCCGTCACGGAGTTCAGCGGCGACGCGCAGACGATGTCGCTGGCCGCCTTCACCGCGGTCGCCACCGTCACCCTGCTGCTGTGCGTGATGACCGGCCCCGACCGCGACGACCTGGACGAGTTCTACACCGGCTACCGGTCCCTGTCCCCGCTGCGCAACGGCCTCGCCATCGCCGGCGACTACATCTCCGCCGCCACCGTCCTCGGCACCGGCGGAGTCATCGCGCTGTGCGGTTACGACGGTGTCGTCCTCGCCCTCAGCACGGCCCTGTCGCTGATGCTGCTGATGTTCCTGCTGGCCGAACCCCTGCGCAACGCGGGCCGGTTCACCATGGGCGACGCGCTGGCCAGGAGGATGCCGGGCCGCGCCGTACGGATCACCGCCTGCGCCGTCACCCTCGCCGCGCTGCTGCCGATGATGCTGGTGCAGCTCGCCGGCACCGGACAGCTCCTCGCGTTCATCCTGGGCTTCTCCGGGGACTCCGTGAAGACCGGCTGTGTCGTCGTCATGGGCGCGCTGATGATCAGCTACGCGGCGATCGGCGGCATGAAGGGCACCGCCCTCATCCAGATCCTGAAGATCGTGACCCTGCTCGGCTCCGGGGTCGGCGTCGCCCTCGTCGTCCTCGCCCGCTTCGACTGGAACCCGGGCACCCTGTTCGACGCGGCCGCGAAGGGCAGCGGGGTCGGCGACGCGTTCCTGCGCTCCGGCCTGGAGTTCGCCGGCAGCCCGTACCCCCGTGTCGACATGATCACGGCCCAGCTGTCGGTGGTCCTGGGCGGCGCCTGCCTGCCGCACATCACCATGCGCATGTACACCGCCTCCAGCGCCCGCCAGGTGCGCCGCTCCCTGTCCTGGGCGGTGTCCGGCGTGGCGGTGTTCGTCCTGGTGATGACGGTCGTCGGGTTCGGCGCCACGGCCCTGGTCGGCCGCGCGGCGATCGCCGCCGCGGACCCGCGGGGCAACACCGCCTATCTGCTGGGCTCACGGGCCGCCTTCGGCACGGACGTGTCCACCGCGGAGACCCTCCTGTTCACGGCGGTCACCACGGCAATCTTCCTCACCGTCCTGGCCTCCGTCGCCGGCATGATCCTCGCCTGCGCCAACTCCCTCGCCCACGACGTCTTCGCCGCACGCGCGCGGGGGACGACGCCGCAGCGCGAGATGCTGATCGCCCGGCTGTCCGCGCTGGCCGTCGGCGCGCCGACGATCCTGCTCGCCACCCAGGTGCAGCACCGCAGCCTGCAACCCCTGGTCACGCTCTCCTTCTGCCTGGGCGCCTCCGCGCTCGCCCCCGCCCTCGTGTACAGCCTCTTCTGGCGCCGCTACACCCGTACCGGTCTGCTGTGCACCCTCATCGGCGGCACCCTCGCCGTCCTGCTCCTCATGCCCGGCACGAACCTGGTCTCCGGCTCGCCCGCCGCCGCGTTCCCCGAGGCCGACTTCAACTGGTTCCCCTTCACCACCACGGGCATCGTCACCGTCCCCCTCGGCTTCGCCTTCGGCTGGCTCGGCACCCTGGCCTCCGGCCGGCACGGCGCCGAGGAGCAGCGCCGCCGGTACGAGGCCGTGGAGGGCTGGATCCTGGCGGGAGCGGCGGTGCGCAAGGGCGACTGACGGACAGACGGAAGGCACGGCACGCGCGCGTGCGCGCGCGTGCCGTGCCCGTCCCCGTCCCGCGGCTCGGTCCGATCACTCCGCGGGGCGGCCCGTGAGCGCCCTGAGGCTCTCCTGGACCTGCTCCATGTGTGCCCGCACCTCGTCCGAGAGCTCGTGGTGCTTGCGCACCACCCGTTCGGTCTCCTGGGCGATGCGGTCCTCCTTCAGGCGGGCCTCGGCCAGGACCTGCGTGGCACGCGCGCGTGCCTCCTCCTGGCGCCGGCCGATCGACTCCTGGGCCTCGGTGAACTCGCGCTGCGCCGCGGCCAGGGCCTCCTCCGCACGGGCCACCGCCCGCTCGTTGTTCGCCTCCATGGCGGCGATCCGCTCGGCGAGCTCGCGGTCCGCCTCGGCCCACTTCTCGGCGTGGTCGTGCTTCGGTTCCACCAGCAGGCCCGCGGTGCGCTGCCGTACGTCACGCAGCGCGTCGAGCTCCGCGCCGCGGAACTCCTTCACCTTGCGCCGCGCGGTGACCCGGATGCCCTGCGCCTCGGCGCGTGCGGCGAGCAGCCGCTTGTGGGCGTGCTCCTTGGCCTGTGTGCGGATCGCCTCCGCCTGCTCCTGCGCGGTACGGCCCAGTGTCTCCGCGTGCTCCTCGGCCTGCGCGACCTCCTCCGCCGCCTCCTGCCGGGCGCGCTCGACCATCCCCGCCGCCTCTTCCTGGGCGAGATCCCACAGGCGCCGTGCACGCTCCCCGAGGGTGTCGTACGTCTGCGGCTTGATCTCCGTGCAGGCCTCGCGCAGCCGCTTGGCCTCCACCACCATGTCCTTGGCGAGCATGGTGAGCCGGGTGACCCGCTCCCAGGCCGCGTCGCGTTCGGCGGAGAGCGCGGCGGTGAACGTGTCGACTTCTTTGGGCCGGTAGCCGCGCCCGAGTACGGTCACGAACCCAGGCGATGACACCCGTGCGCTGCTCATGCTGTAGCCCCTTCCACCAGACGGACGCGAAATGATGATTTCCCGCATATCTTGATGTATCGGACTTAAGTGTTCATAACGCGACACTCCGGGCATGAGGTGCGGGCGATCAGGCCACACAAAAGGGCCGGGCCGGTCATATGACCGGCCCGGCCCTCGACACCCCCGGTGTCAGCGGGACGCCCGCCTCACAGCAGCCCGTCCCACATCTGCTCCAGCAGCACCGACCACCAGCTCTCCGGCGAACCCAGCGCCGCCGGATCCAGCGAGGCCAACTGGGCCTGGAAGTCCACCGTCCAGCGCCCCGCCTGCTCCTGGTTCAGCCCGAACCGCAGCCGCCACATCCGGCCCAGCAGCGCGAGACACCGCTGGAACTCGGGCAGCCCGGAGTTCACGAACTGCGGCGGCACCGACCCGCCGCCCGGCCCCGCCTCCACCGGCACCGCGACGATGTTCGCCGTCCCGTACTGCACACAGATCGCCTTGCCGAAGTCGCTGCCCATGACGAGGTACGACCCCGCGTCCGGCGCCGGCTGCACCCCGCGCTCGGCCGCCAGCTCCGCCAGCGTCGGCACCGGCCGCCCCGGCTGGGCCTGCGCCCAGAAGAACGGCCCCATGTCCATCGGCAGACCCGCCACCACCAGCGTGTGCGCCACGACCGGCGGCACCCCCTGCCGGGACACCGCCGCCTGCTCGAACCGGAACAGCCCCGGCCCGAACGCCGCGCCCAGCTCCTGCGCGATCGCCTCCGGCGGGATCGGCGGGACCGGCTGCACCGGCGGCAACGGCGCCCGCACCGGCGCGGGCCGCGCGGGACCGTCGGCCACCTGGTGCAACTCGCCCTGGTGCGCCAGCAGCTGCTGCATGCCCTGCTGACGGCTCGCGTGGTCCGTGCCGTACGGCGCGATGCTCGCCAGCCGCGCCTGCGGCCACTGCTCCCGGATCATCCGCGCGCAGTACGCGCCCGGCAGCTCGCAGGACTCCAGCTCGGTGTGCAGCTCCAGCACCTGGTCCGGGGGCACGTTCATGGCCCGCAGCTCGTGGAAGATCTGCCACTCCGGATGCGGGGTGCCCGGCGCCGAACGCCGGATCACCTGCTGCTCCGACCCGTCCTGCGCGCGGTAGCGCAGCACGGCCTGGTAGCCCGGACCGACGGTGGGCTGCCCGGGCGGCTGCTGGGGATACCCGTACGCCGGCGGCTGCCACGCTCCGGGCACCCCCGGGGGCATGCCCTGAGGGACACCCGGGGGCATACCCGGAGCGCCCGGAAAGCCCTGCACGCCCGGGGCGGGCGGCGGGGGCGCGCCGGGAGCGCCGACCGGAGGTCCGGCCAGCATGGTCGGCGCCTGGTGCGGGGCGCCGGGAACACCGGGGGCTCCCGGAGCGCCGGGTGCCTGCGGTGCGCCCGGTGCGCCCGGTGCGCCCGGTGCGCCCGGTGCGCCCGGTGCGCCCGCCGGAGCCTGCGGCACCCCAGGGGCGCCCGGCGGCTGCGGCACGCCCCCGGGCCCGCCCGGGCCCATCCGCCCCGGGTCGGCCAGCATGGTCGCGGCATGGTGCACACCGCCGGGAGGAGCACCGCCCGGCGTGTTCGGGCCGGCGGGCGGGTTCGGCGCACCGGGACCGGCCGGCCCCTCCGGCCCCAGGGCCGACACCAGCTGCGTGGGCACATAGCCACCCGCCGCGCCGGCCCCGGGCGCACCCGGACCGGGAGGCGGAGGAGGCGGTGTACCGCCCGGCCGCGCCCCCGGAGCGCCCGGAGCCCCCGGCGGGGGCGGCGGCGTGGCCCCACCGCGCGCGGGGCGCCGAGGCGGAGCAGCCTTGCTGGTCGCGGCGTCGGCGATCTCACCGGCGTTCGGCGCGAGCGGCCGCCCCGGCGCACCCCCGCCCGCGGCACCGGCCCCGTAGGACGGCGCACCCGACTGCGGCTGAGGAGGCGGGGGCGGAGGCGTGGCCCCCTGCCCGGCACCGGCACCCCCCGGTCCCTGCGGATACCCGTACGACGACCCGGCGGGCCCCTGAGGGGGAGCCGGCGGCGCGGGAGCGGCCGACGGCCCGGAGCCCGCACCCGGCCCCTGGGGATACCCGTACGACGCCCCGCCCGGCCCGGACGGCGGAGGCGGAGTCGGCGCGCCGCCCTGCGGGCCCGCGACACCCTGCGCGCCCGGGGCGTCCATCGCCGGGGCGACCGCCGTCGGCGGGAGCTGGCTGCCGCCCTTCATCAGGGCCGTCTTGGCGTCCGGCAGCCCGGCGGGCGGCGGCGCGGGCTCGTCGGAGCCGCTCAGCGCCGGCGCGAAGACCGTCGCGGGCAGCGGTACGGAACGGTCGTCGCCCGCGTCGGCGTTGGTGTCCGTCCCCGTCCAGGGCGTGGCCCCCGCGGGCGTCGGCGCGACAGGACCTCCCGGCGCACCGGCCGCGGGCCCCGTCGGCACCCCGGGCTGCGTCTGCGGCAGCCCGCTGCCCGGCACCCCGGCCTGCGTGCGCGGCAGCGAGGGATCCGGCACCGCACCCCCGGCCGCGGCACCGGCACCAGCACCAGCACCAGCACCAGCACCAGATCCGGTACCCGCAGCCCCGCCGTCGGACTCCCGCCGCTCCCCGATGCCCAGCTTGTCCGCCGCCTCCTGCAACCACTCCGGCGGCGACAACAAGAACGACGTCTGATTCAGATCCACCCGCGCCGCAGGCGCCGGCGCCGCGTCCCGGGGCTCCTCCGGACGGCCGTACTCCTCCTCGTAGCGGCGGATCACCTCACCCACCGGCAGCCCCGGCCACAACGTGGCCTCCCCGCTGTCCCGGGCGATCACCAGCCGCTGCGCGCCCCCGTCCGACCGGGGCCCCTCCGCGCGGTCCTCCGCCCACACCACGAACCCGAGCCCGAACTCCCGCACCCGCACCTCACGGTGCTGGTACGCCGGAACGTCCCCGTTGACCCACTCCTCGGCGCGCTCCTGCGCCTGCGCGAACGTCACCATCGCTCAGCTCACTCCCCCGCACCGACGGACGCCACGGGCACCGCGTGCGCGAACCCGCCGTCCACCATCAGATTCGCCACCGTCTCCAGCTCCGGCGGATTGCCGGCCAGCCGCGACAGGAACACGTCGAAGTCCTCACCGCACGGCAGCAGCAGCCGCTGCGTACGCTCCGCCTGCGGCAACGCGGGATCCACGTCCCGGACGTCGTCGTACGCGCAGAACCACACCGAACCGACCCGCTCGCCCTTCACCTTCACGGCGAGCAGCCCGCCCTGCACGAACCCGACGCCCAGGTAGTCCTTCGTCAGATGGTCCCGCAGACACTTGTTGACGTACACGAGATCGTTGACGGCCGCCTCGTCCCGCACCGTGAAGAACGGCTGGTCCACCAGCAGCCCCAGCTCGGCGTCGAGCGCCGCGCCCACCGGCGCGCACCCGCCCGCCGCCTTCAGGAACGACCGGTACGCCCCCGGCAGCCGGTACCCGAGGTCCTCCTCGACCCCCTGCACCTGCGCCTCGGTCACCGCCACACCCGACTTCGGCAGCCCCACGTGCGCCGGACGCGTCTCCTGCAACGGACGCGTCCCCCGCTTCGACTGGTCCACCGCCGCGGTCGCCAGCCCACCGTGATGCCTGAGCAGCGCCTTCACCTCGACCGGAACCAGCTCCAGCCGCCGCGAACCCACCACGTGGTGCCACGTCCAGCCGTGCGGCGTCGCCACGTTCGGCACCGTGTCCCACAACGCGTGCCCCGAGGCCGCGAGCACCGCGTTCGCCGACACGTAGTCCGTCAGCCGCAACTCGTCGACCCCGAAACCCTCCGGGGGCTCGGCGATCTCCGCCGCCGCGCGCGCGTACGGCGAGAAATCCGGATAGCCGCGCTCGTCGATCCGCACCCCTCTCGGGTGCCGCGCCGCACGCACCGGATCCGGGAAATGCACGACCTGCCCGGCATAGGCCGCGTTGGGCGGCGCGGCTTGCTGCCCGAGCCGACTCGTCGTCATGGCGGTTGCCCCCTGCGGCACTCTGGTACGGCCCGCAGCGACCGGTTCCGCTTCCGGACCCGGACCACCACGCCCCGTATCGACTGTCTCCAACGGTTCTCCAACACGCGCCCACCGCGCGCATCACGGTGCCGACAGCCTATGCGGTACGACGACACGGGTCACCGGCCCTCCGTTCGACGCCCCCCACATCCGTGACCAGCCGTCACCTCACCCTCACGGACCGCCCAAACCCGGGCGTGTCGCACCGCCCCAGCTTCCGCACCCGCCACGCCATTTGGCACCCTGTGACGTCCGAGGGCATGCTCGGGAGGGGATGACGATCATGAACGCAACGCAAACGGGGCAGCACAACGGGCCGCAAACGCCCGCATCAGGCGACCCCCGCATCGGCTGGTCCAGCACCGAGACCCCCCACACCCCCACACTCCGTCACCGCCGCGACGGCATACTCCCCACGATCGCCGCCGCCCTCTCCGTGCGCGGCGCCACCCTCACCAGCACCGCGGCCCGGGGCGACCAGCCCCCGGCCCTGCACCACCTCGTCCAGGACTTCCTCGACACCCTCGGCAGCGCCCAGCGCGACCGCTTCACCGGGCGCTGCGCCGAAGCACTCCTCATCTCCCGCCACATCGCCGCCGCCGACGCGGCCCGCAGCAGACGCGCCGCCCGTAAACCCATGACCAACGGCGAAGCCCGCAAGGCACTGAAACAAGCCAAACTCACCGCCCGCCGCATCCGCGAGGACGGCGACCCGCTCCACGGCAGCTTCGCCGCGCCCTGCCGCGCCTGCACCGCCCTCAGCGCCCACTTCGGCGTCCGCATCGTCGACCCGGAAGCCGGCGACTGACGCCCACAACAGCACCGCGAACGAAGCACCGCGAACGAAGCACCGAGCACGACGCACCGCGAACGACGAACGAAGGCCGATGCACCCGGACCCGCGCACCTCCAGCACCCGCTTCCCCGTCCCCGTCGACGCCGCCCTGCGCGCCGCCGGCTGGCAACCCGGACGCTGGGACATCAAAACGGCCGAGATCTGGGCCGACACCCTCCGCGACCACACCAGCCCCGCCGGCCACCGCCACGCCGTCTTCCCCGCCGCCGTCGAGGCCTGGGCCGAATTCGGCGGCCTCACCCTCACCCCCGCCGGACCCGGCCGCCAGGTCGCCCCCACCCCCCTCCACCTCGACCCCCTGCACGGCCTCCACATGGCCCGCACCCTCGCCGACCTCGGCCGCGCCCTCGACACCGACGTCAGCCCCCTCGGCACCGAGACCGACACCCACTCCCTGCTCGCCATCGACGCCGAGGGCCGCGTCTACGCCCTCGACCACACCGGCGACTGGTACCTCGGCCCCGACATCGACCAGGCCCTCGCCGCCCTCGTCTCCGGCATCGAACCCGTACGCCTCACCGCCGGCTGACCGCCCCCCTCACGGAGACGGAATCACCGCCGACACCCGGAAACCCCCCGCCTCCGTCGGCCCCGACACGAACACCCCGCCGAGCGCCACCACCCGCTCCTTCATCCCCACCAGACCGTTCCCCCCCGACGGCAACCCCGCCGAACCCGCCGAACCCACCTCCGGCGGCGGCTCGTTCTCCACCTGCATCGCGATCTCCGCCACCCGATGCGCGAGCCGCACATGCGTCTTCGCCCCCGCCGCATGCTTGTGCACGTTCGTCAACGCCTCCTGCACCACCCGGTACGCCGTCTGCTCGATCTCCCCCGCGTACGACCGCACCTCCCCCTCCACCGACAGATCCACCACCATCCCCGCAGCCGCCGACTGCCCGATCAACTCCTCCAGCTCCTCCAGACACGGCCCCTCACCGGGCTGCTCCACCACCGCCCGCGAAGCCGCCGCCGCGGCCGCCACCCCCACCGCCGCCAACGGCACCGCGGCCGCCGCCCGCTCCCGCTCCCCGCCGCTGCGCAGCACCCCGAGCATCTCCCGCAACTCGGTCAGCGCCTGCCGCCCCATGTCCCCGACCAGAGCGGCGTTCCGTACGGCCTTCTCCGGATCCTTGCGCGCCACGGCCTGGAGCGCGGCCGCATGCACCACCATCAGGCTCACCCGGTGCGCGACCACGTCGTGCATCTCCCGCGCGATCCGCGTCCGCTCCTCGCCCCGCGCCCACTCCGCCCGCTCCTCGGCCCGCTCGGCCAGCAGCTGCAACTCCCGCTCCAGGCTGTCGGCCCGCTCCCGCAGGCTCTCCATCAGCCGGCGCCGCTGACCGACGTACAGGCCGAGCAGAACGGGCGGCGCGGTCAGCCCCAGCGACATCACGAGCGCCGCGAACGGAATGAACCAGTCCCCGATGGTCAGCCGCCCCGAATCCATGCTCTGCCGCACCCGTACGAACGTCACGATCAACGTCCCCATCAGCTGCATCCCGGCCAGCGAGGCGATGATCCGGCGCGGCAGCTCGGACGCGGCGAGCGTGTACAGGCCGACCAGGCCCATCAGGAAGCCCATCTGGGCCGGCGTGATGGCGATCGCCACCAGCACCACCGCGATCGGCCACTGCCGCCGCACCACCAGCACGGAACCGGCGAGCCAGCCGAAGACGATCCCCGCCGCCTCCGGGATCCCGGCGTCCCGGGCGAACGCCACACCCTCCGCCGCGCACTCCACGGCAGACACGGCGGCCAGACTCCAGTCGAACGCGGCACTGCGCCACCTGGCCCACCACAGCGGCCCCCTCAGGTCCGCCGTGGTCTCTTCCCCCGTCGTGGTCATGCCTCCAGCCTACGGGCGAGGCCCCCACGCTTTCCGTCGACTTTCACCGACCGAAACCGTCCCCATTCCCTCGAACAGGTGAACCCCACGTGTTCGACCCCGGAACCCCGCATTCCGCCCGGACGGTATGCGTATGGCACATGCACTTGGCAAGTACGCGGACTTCGAGACCCTGCGCGAACAGGCGGTCGCCCTGCGGCGGGCCGGACTCAGCCGACGGCAGATCCGCGACCGGCTGCACATCGACAACAACGACATCCTCAACCGCCTCCTGGAGGACGAGCCGCCTCCGGAATGGACGAAGCGCCCGAACGCGAAGGACGACCTCCGGGAGAAGGCCCGCGAGCTACGGCTCCAGGGCTGGACGTACGACCGGATCCAACTGGAACTGGGCTGCTCGAAGAGCTCGATCTCACTGTGGGTACGGGATCTGCCGAAGCCTGAGCGGCGGGAACCGACGGAACAGGCGAAGCTGGCTGCTCGGAAGCGGTGGGAGCACGAGGGGGCGATCCGCGACGCCGAGCGGACGGAAACGAAGGCGACTGCGGCACGCGAGATCGGCCCGATGACCGACCGCGAGTTGTTCTTGGCCGGAGTCGCCCTCTACTGGGCCGAGGGATCCAAGGACAAACCCTACGACCGACGCGAGAGCGTCATCCTCGTCAACAGCGACCCCGGAGTCATCGAGCTCTACCTCGCTTGGCTGGACCTGCTCGGTGTAGCGCGTGAGCGCCTCCGCTTCACCCTGATGATTCACGAGACCGCAGATGTCACCAGCGCCGAGCGGTACTGGGCAGACCTCGTCGGCGCCGACCGCTCCGCCTTCTACAAGACCACCCTGAAGAAACACAACCCCAAGACAGTGCGGAAGAACATCGGGGACTCCTACCGGGGCTGCCTGGCCGTCAGAGTCCTGAAGGGAGCCGACTTGTACCGTCGTATCGAGGGCTGGTGGTCTGGCATGGTGGTGGAGGCCCAGCGTCGGACCGCGTAGGCTGCAGGCTGTAGTCCCCCGTGGTGTAATCGGCAACACACGTCACTTTGGATGATGTATTTCAGGTTCGAGTCCTGGCGGGGGAGCTTGGTTCGGGTCCTGACCCAGCAAGGTCAGGGCCCGCTCTCATGTCCGCCAAGAAACGCCCCGGTATCCTTCGGATGTCCCCACCTCACTCCACAGCCGAAGGGCACATCCGTGAGCGCCATTCGCCCGGCAGCCGTCGTCGTTCTCGCAGCGGGTGAGGGCACCCGTATGAAGTCGGCCACACCCAAGGTCCTCCACGAACTCTGCGGCCGCAGCCTCGTCGGGCATGTGCTGGCCGCCGCCCGTGAGTTGGACCCCGAGAACCTGGTCGTCGTCGTCGGGCACGCGCGCGAGAAGGTCACCGCGCACCTCGCCGAGGTGGACGCCGCCGTACGGACCGCCGTGCAGGAGCAGCAGAACGGCACCGGTCACGCCGTCCGGATCGCGCTGGAGGAGCTGGGTAGCCGGGTCGACGGCACGGTGGTCGTCGTCTGCGGCGACACGCCCCTGCTGACCGGCGCCACCCTCTCCGCGCTGGCCGCGACCCACCACGGCGACGGCAACGCGGTGACCGTGCTGACCGCCGAGGTGCCGGACGCCACCGGGTACGGGCGGATCGTGCGGGACGAAGCCACCGGGGCCGTCACCGCGATCGTGGAGCACAAGGACGCCTCGGCGGAGCAGCGGGCGATCCGGGAGATCAACTCCGGGGTGTTCGCGTTCGACGGGGCGCTGCTGGCCGACGCGCTGAAGAAGGTGCGGACGGACAACAGCCAGGGCGAGGAGTACCTGACCGACGTCCTCGGGATCCTGCGCGAGGCCGGGCACCGGGTGGGGGCGTCGGTGGCCGCCGATCACCGGGAGATCGCCGGGATCAACAACCGGGTGCAGCTGAGCGAGGCCCGTCGGATCCTGAACGACCGGCTGCTGACCGCCGCGATGCTCTCCGGTGTGACGGTGATCGACCCGGCGACCACGTGGGTCGACGTGACGGTCACGTTCGAGCAGGACGCGATCGTGCACCCCGGTACCCAGCTGCACGGTGCCACGCACATCGGTGAGGGGGCGGAGGTCGGTCCGAACAGCCGGCTGACGGACACGGTCGTCGGTGCGGGTGCCCGGGTCGACAACGCGGTCTCCTACGCCTCGCACATCGGTGCGCACGCGAGCGTGGGGCCGTACGCCTATCTGCGGCCGGGTACGCGGCTGGGCGCGAAGGGCAAGATCGGGACGTACGTCGAGACGAAGAACGCGTCGATCGGGGAGGGGACGAAGATCCCGCATCTCTCCTATGTCGGTGACGCGACCATCGGTGAGTACAGCAACATCGGTGCGGCGAGCGTGTTCGTGAACTACGACGGACAGGACAAGCATCACACCGCCATCGGCTCGCACTGCCGTACGGGCTCGGACAACATGTTTGTGGCTCCTGTCACGGTCGGGGACGGTGCGTACACCGCCGCCGGGTCCGTGATCACGAAGGATGTGCCGCCCGGTTCGCTGGCCGTGGCCCGCGGTCAGCAGCGGAATATCGAGGGCTGGGTGGCTCGCAAGCGTCCGGGGAGTGCCGCCGCGCAGGCGGCCGAGGCGGCCGCGCGGCAGGGCGAGGGCGAAGACTGACCGGAAACGGGTGCGTCAAACACGGCGTACCGTGATAAGTGCGAACCCGCACCCCCCTGAGAAACCTCTGAGGAGACAGTGCTGTGACCGGGATCAAGACGACCGGCGAGAAGAAGTTGATGTTCTTCTCCGGCCGCGCCCACCCCGAGCTTGCCGAGGAGGTCGCCCACGAGCTGGGTGTCGGGGTCGTCCCGACGAAGGCCTTCGACTTCGCCAATGGTGAGATCTACGTCCGCTACCAGGAGTCGGCGCGTGGTGCGGACTGCTTCCTGATCCAGAGCCACACGGCTCCGATCAACAAGTGGATCATGGAGCAGTTGATCATGATCGACGCGCTGAAGCGTGCTTCGGCGCGTTCGATCACGGTGATCGTGCCGTTCTACGGCTATGCGCGGCAGGACAAGAAGCACCGTGGCCGTGAGCCGATCTCGGCGCGGCTGATCGCGGACCTGATGAAGACGGCGGGTGCGGACCGGATCCTGACGGTGGATCTGCACACGGACCAGATCCAGGGCTTCTTCGACGGGCCCGTCGACCACCTGTTCGCGCTGCCGCTGCTGGCGGACTACGTGGGCAGCAAGGTGGACAAGTCGAAGCTGACCGTGGTCTCTCCGGACGCCGGCCGGGTGCGGGTGGCGGACCGTTGGTGCGACCGGCTGGGCGCGCCGCTGGCGATCGTGCACAAGCGGCGCGACAAGGACGTGGCGAACCAGGTGACGGTCCACGAGGTCGTGGGCGAGGTCAAGGGCCGGGTCTGTGTGCTGGTCGACGACATGATCGACACGGGTGGCACGATCTGTGCCGCGGCGGACGCGCTGTTCGCGCACGGTGCGGAGGACGTCATCGTGACGGCGACGCACGGTGTGCTGTCGGGTCCGGCGGCCGACCGTCTGAAGAACTCGAAGGTCAGCGAGTTCGTGTTCACCAACACGCTGCCGACGCCGGGCGAGCTGGAGCTGGACAAGATCACGGTTCTGTCCATCTCGCACACGATCGCGAGTGCGGTGCGCGAGGTGTTCGAGGACGGATCGGTGACGAGCCTGTTCGACGAGCAGTAGGCCTGTTCGCGCTTCGGGATGATCGATTTTTCTGCGGCCTCCCTCGCCGAGTAGACTTCTCCAGTTGCTCGGCGAGGGAGGCCGCATCCTTGGATGCGACGCTCCGTTATCGACGCGCTCTTCGTAGCAGGCCGTTCGTGGCCGGGTGACCACGTCCGATCCGAGTTCCTACGAGGAGTGATCATGTCCGAGGTCAAGATCTCCGCCCAGAGCCGCACCGAGTTCGGCAAGGGTGCCGCCCGTCGTATCCGTCGTGACAGCAAGGTCCCCGGTGTCCTGTACGGGCACGGCTCGGACCCGCTGCACCTGACCCTCCCGGGCCACGACCTGCTGCTGGCGCTGCGTACGCCGAACGTCCTGATCTCCCTGGACATCGACGGCAAGACCAGCGAGCTGGCCATCCCGAAGGCCGTCCAGCGTGACGCGATCAAGGGCTACCTGGAGCACGTCGACCTGCTGCTGGTCAAGCGGGGCGAGAAGGTCACGGTCGAGATCCCGGTGCACGCCGAGGGTGAGCTGGCCGCCGGCGGCAACCTGCTGGAGCACGTCCTGAACGCGCTGCCGGTCGAGGCCGAGGCCACCCACATCCCCGAGGGCGTCACGGTGTCCGTCGAGGGCCTGGAGGCCGGTACCTCCGTCCTCGCCAAGGACATCACCCTGCCGAAGGGCACCACGCTGGCCGTGGACGGCGACACCGTCGTCCTTCAGGTGCTGGCCGCGCAGGCCGAGGAGGCCCCGGAGGGCGAGGCCGCCGAGGGCGAAGAGGTCGCCGAGGCCTGAGCCGCGTAGCTTTCCCAGCGGTACATCGGCTCCAGCCGCTGCTTCCCTCGTCCGGGGGAAGCAGCGGCTGCTGCGTAAGGAGACATGGACGTGACGACCCCCGCCAACGCCCCGTGGCTGATCGTGGGCCTCGGCAATCCCGGTCCTGAGTACGCCGGCAACCGCCACAACGTCGGTTTCATGGTGGCCGATCTGCTGGCCGAGCGGATCGGGGGGAGGTTCAAGCGGGCGGGCAAGGCGCAGGCCCAGGTCGTGGAGGGGCGGATCGGGCCGCCGGGGCCGGAGAACCGGCGGGTGATCCTGGCGAAGCCGATGTCGTTCATGAATCTGTCCGGCGGTCCGGTGAACGCGCTGCGGGACTTCTACAAGGTGCCGGTGGCGAACATCGTGGCCGTGCACGACGAGCTGGACATCGACTACGGCACGCTGCGGGTGAAGCTGGGCGGCGGGGACAACGGGCACAACGGTCTGAAGTCGATGACGAAGACGATGGGTGCGGAGTACCACCGGGTGCGGTGCGGGATCGGGCGTCCGCCGGGGCGGATGCAGGTGGCGGACTTCGTGCTGAAGGACTTCTCCTCGACCGAGCGCAAGGAACTGGACTGGTTCGTGGACCGGGCCGCCGACGCGGTCGAGTGTCTGGTGATCGAGGGCCTGGAGCGGGCGCAGAGTACGTACAACTCGTGATGTGTCGCCCAGGAAGGTTGACTGACCGCAGAGGCGTGGCCAATGATCCCGGCCATGCCTGCCGCTGCCGTCGCGTCCCATCGCCGTAAAGGCCGTAAAGGCCGGAAGAACGGCCCGCCCCCGGCCCGTCGGACGTCCGTGGCCGCGCTGCGCGTGGGGCGGCTCGCGGCAATGGGGGCGGTCGCGGCGCTGATCCTGTTCGCCGGGGTGTGGGGTTCGTGGGGTACGGCGCAGCAGGTGATGCTGACGAAGGGGCGGGAGCACGGCACGGTCGAGGTGACGCGGTGCGGTGCGCGGACCTGTTCGGGGCCGTACACGCCGCTGTCGGCGGGGTCGACGGCGCGGTCGCGGGTGGTGATCGAGAAGTCGGTGGCGGTGCGCAAGGGGCGGACCTACACGGTCGTGGTCAAGCCGGACGGTGACGAGGTGGTGCGGTCGGGTCCGGCGGGGGTGCTGTACGCGTGGGTGCCGATGGGGGGTGCGCTGCTGCTCGCGTCGGTGGTGGTCGCGGGCGGGCTGGGGCGGGCGCGGTGGGGGTGGGCGCTGGCGGGGTCCGGGGTGGCCTTGCTGACCGCCGCCTTCGTGACGATCTGAGCGCTTTCGGCCCGCTTGACCTGTCGCTGCGGAGAGAGCCGGGTGCCCCCGGGCCTCGTACGTCTCCGAGGCTCGGGGGCACCCCCTCTGCTGTGGTCGTGGGCGCTCAGCCGGTGTTGCGCAGGCCCGCCGCCACGCCGTTGACCGTGAGGAGCAGGGCGCGGGAGAGCAGCGGGTCGGGTTCGGCGCCCGCGGCCGCGGCGTCGCGCTGCCGCTTGAGCAGGGTCACCTGGAGGTAGGAGATCGGGTCCAGGTAGGCGTCGCGGATGGTGAAGGTCTGCTTGAGGACGGGGGTGGCGTCCAGCAGTTCGCGCTCGCCGGTGACCCTGAGGACCTCGGCGACGGTGAGCTCGTGTTCGGCCCGGATGCGGTCGAAGACGTGCTTGAGGTCGTCGGGGACGAGGGTGTCGACGTAGTGCTGGGCGATCCGCAGGTCGGTCTTGGCGAGGGTCATCTCGACGTTGGAGACGAAGTTGCGGAAGAAGTGCCACTGCTCGTGCATCTCGTCGAGCACGGTGGCCCCTTCCTGCCGCAGGCCTGCCTCGCGCAGTGCCTTCAGGCCGGAGCCGACGCCGTACCAGCCGGGGACGATCTGGCGGGACTGGGTCCAGCCGAAGACCCACGGGATGGCGCGCAGTCCGTCGAGCGAGACGCCCGAGCCGGGGCGGCGGGAGGGCCGGGAGCCCAGGTGCAGGTCGGCGAGCTGGTCGACCGGCGTGGAGGCGAGGAAGTACGTCGGCAGGTCGGGGTCCTCGACGAGTTCGCGGTAGGCCGCGTGCGCCGCGTCGGAGACGACGTCCATGGCGGCGTCCCAGCGGGCGAGGGCTTCGCCGGACTGGCGGGGCGCGGTGTGCAGGGCGGAGGCCTGGAGGGTGGCGGCGACCGTCAGTTCCAGGTTCTCCCTGGCCAGGGAGGGGATGAGGTACTTGTCGGAGATGACCTCGCCCTGTTCGGTGACCTTGATCTCGCCTTCGAGGGTGCCCCAGGGCTGGGCGAGGATCGCGTCGTGCGAGGGGCCGCCGCCGCGGCCGACGGTGCCGCCGCGGCCGTGGAAGAGGCGCAGGCGTACGCCGTAGCGGTGGGCGACGTCGCGCAGCCGGCGCTGGGCGCGGTGGATCTCCCACTGGGAGGTGGTGATGCCGCCGAACTTGGAGGAGTCGGAGTAGCCGAGCATGACCTCCTGGACGTCTCCGCGCAGGGCGACGAGGCGCCGGTAGGAGGGGTCGGAGAGCATCTCCTCCAGGATGGTGTCGGCGGCCTTGAGTTCGTCGGTGGTCTCCAGGAGGGGCACGATGCCGATCCGGGCCCAGCCGGCGTGCAGGTCGATCAGGCCGGCCTCGCGGGCGAGGACGGCGGCGGCGAAGACGTCGTCGGCGCCCTGGCACATGGAGATGATGTACGACTCGATGACCTCGGGTCCGAAGACCTCCAGGGCCCGCTTCACGGTGAGGAAGACGCCGAGGGTCTTCTCGCCGGCCGCGTCGACGGGCGCCGGGGTGGGGGCGAGCGGCCTCCTCGACCGCAGCTCCTTGGCCAGCAGCTTCGTACGGTATTCGCGGGGCATGTCCACGTACCGCCAGGACTCCTCGCCGAGGCGGTCGAAGAGCTGGCCGAGGGCGTGGTGGTGGGCGTCGGCGTGTTCGCGGACGTCCATGGTGGCGAGCTGGAGGCCGAAGGCGGCCAGGGTACGGATGGTGCGGTTCATCCGGCCGTCGGCGAAGAGGGCGCCGCGGTGCTCGCGCAGGGAGCTCTGCACGAGGGTGAGGTCCGCCAGGAGCTCGCCGGTGCCGAGGTAGTCGCGGCCGGGTTCGTGCGGGGTGCCCTTGGCGAGGCGCTGCTTGGTGTTCTCCAGCTTCTGCCGGACGCAGGTGGCCTTGAGGCGGTAGGGCTCCTCGGCGTTGAGGCGCTTGTAACGGGGGCTGATCTCGGGCAGGCGTTCGAGGTCGGCCTTGAGGGACTCCAGCAGTTCCTCCGTCGCCCCGGTGTAGCGGATGGAGTTCGACAGGAAGCCGCGCAGCTCGTCGATCATCTCCAGGGCGTCGTTGATGCCGTGTTCGTGCTGGAGGATCAGGACGTCCCAGGTGACCTGGGGGGTGACGTTGGGGTTGCCGTCGCGGTCGCCGCCGATCCAGGTGCCGAAGGTGAGGGGGCGCGTGTCCTCGGGGAGGTGGACGCCGACCCGCTCCAGCTCGGAGGTGAGGTCCTCCAGGACGTCGCCGACGGCGTTCGCGTGCAGCTCGTCGAGGTAGTAGATCGCGTTGCGGGCCTCGTCGGCGGGCTCGGGGCGTACGACGCGCAGTTCGTCGGTCTGCCAGACGAGGTCGATGTTCTCGGCGAGGCGCGTGTCGTGGCGCCGGCGGTCGGCCTCGATGACGGGGGTGTCCAGGAGCGCGGCGATGCGCCGGAGCTTGTTCAGTACCGACCGGCGCGCGGCCTCGGTGGGGTGGGCGGTGAACACCGGGCGGACGTTCAGATGGCGGACGGACTCGCGGACGTGCTCGGGGTCGGCGTCCTTGAGGCGGTCGGCGGTGCGGGCGAGGAGACCGCCCTCGGCGGCGCGCTTGGCGCGCAGCTCACGGCCGCGGTGGACCTGCTCGGTGACGTTGGCGAGGTGGAAGTAGGTGGAGAAGGCGCGGACGAGCTTGGCGGCGGTCTCCAGTTCGGTGCCGCGCAGCAGGTCGGCGGCGGCCTCTCCGTCCTCGCGGGTGAGGCGGCGGACCTTCTCGACCAGGTCGAGCAGCTCGGGACCCTCCTGCCGGACGAGGGTTTCTCCGAGGAGGTCACCCAGTCGGCGGATGTCGGCCCTCAGTTCGGTACTGGTGGTCGCCGTGGACTCGGTCTGGTCGTCGGCACTGCTCACAGGTGCGGCTCCTTGCAGTGGTGAAGCTCGTCTGGGCGGGCCCGGGACCGTCCTGGCGGCGGCGGGTGCCGCATACGGGCCGGACATCCGGGAAGAAAACAGAGCGGACCGCGCTGTCCGACCGCCTCCAAGGATAGGTGGCGGACGGGACGCGCAGACGGTCGGGCTCTTGCCGCCGGGCAGGGCACTGCCATACTTACGATGCCGTAGGTTACGGAACCGTAGGAAGCTGTACACGGCATCCTGCGTGAGGTGGCCGTGACCCGGCGACCTGCCACAACTCCCTCGAACCCCCCAGGGGACGCCCCATGACCACGCGCTCCGATGTGATCGACGACGCCCCGAAGGCGAACGACGGCGCTCCACTTCCCTCCGCGACGCTCGGTGGCGAGCAGAAGCGTTCGCTGGAGCAGATCACCCTTCTCCTCTTCATCATCGTTCCGTTCCTGGCGCTGCTCGCGGCGGTACCGCTGGCCTGGGGGTGGGGGGTCAGCTGGCTGGACCTGGGCCTGCTGGTCTTCATGTACTACCTGGGCTGTCACGGCATCACGATCGGTTTCCACCGCTACTTCACCCATGGTTCCTTCAAGGCGAAACGGCCGCTGCGGATCGCGCTGGCGGTGATGGGGTCGATGGCGGTGGAGGGGCCGCTGGTGCGCTGGGTGGCGGATCACCGCAGGCACCACAAGTTCTCGGACGCGGAGGGCGACCCGCATTCGCCGTGGCGGTTCGGGGAGACGGTCCCGGCGCTGGTGAAGGGCCTGTGGTGGGCGCACATCGGCTGGATGTTCGACGAGGAGCAGACCCCGCAGGACAAGTACGCGCCGGATCTGATCAAGGACGGGGCGATCCGGGCGATCTCCCGGCAGTTCATCTTCTGGACGATGCTGTCGCTGGCGATCCCGCCGCTGGTGGGCGGGCTGGTGACGATGTCCTGGTGGGGCGCGTTCACGGCGTTCTTCTGGGGGTCGCTGGTGCGGGTGGCGCTGCTGCACCACGTCACCTGGTCGATCAACTCGATCTGTCACGCGGTGGGCAGGCGCCCCTTCAAGTCGCGGGACCGCTCGGGCAACGTGTGGTGGCTGGCCGTGCTGTCCTGCGGTGAGTCCTGGCACAACCTGCACCACGCGGATCCGACGTCGGCGCGGCACGGTGTGATGCGGGGACAGCTCGACTCCTCGGCGCGGCTGATCCGCTGGTTCGAGATGTGCGGATGGGCGTACGACGTGCGCTGGCCGTCACGCTCGCGTATCGATTCGCGTCGCAACACGGATGCGGACGGCTCCCGGCGCCGGAAGGCGGCCGCGAAGGCGGCATGATTGACGCCGTGGCGACCGACTCCAGCAGTACCCCCAGTCCCGGCGGCGAAGCGAAGCCGCGGCGCGCCCGGCGCACCCGGATGACGGGGGCCGAGCGTCGCCAGCAGTTGCTGGAGATCGGTCGCACCCTGTTCGCGGCGAAGGGCTTCGAGGCCACGTCGGTGGAGGAGATCGCGGCGAAGGCCGGGGTCTCCAAGCCGGTGGTGTACGAGCACTTCGGCGGCAAGGAGGGGCTGTACGCGGTCGTCGTGGACCGGGAGATGCGGCGGCTGCTGGACATGGTGACCAGCTCGCTGACCGCCGGTCATCCCCGCGAGCTGTGCGAGCAGGCGGCCTTCGCGCTCCTCGACTACATCGAGGAGTACACGGACGGGTTCCGGATCCTGGTCCGGGACTCGCCGATCCCGCAGTCGACGGGGTCCTTCGCCTCGCTGATCTCGGACA
Source organism: Streptomyces sp. NPDC005811 (assembly GCF_040630405.1). Lineage (NCBI taxonomy): Bacteria > Bacillati > Actinomycetota > Actinomycetes > Kitasatosporales > Streptomycetaceae > Streptomyces > Streptomyces sp. NPDC005811. The sequence goes on along the minus strand of NZ_JBEXXK010000017.1, from coordinate 43,722 downwards.
TCGCCACCCAGGTGGAGGACATCCTGGGGCGTGAGTTCAAGAGCCGCGGCTTCGATCCCAAGCTGGCGCCGCTGTACGCGCAGGCGCTGGTGGGGATGGTGGCGCTGACCGGCCAGTGGTGGCTGGACGTACGGCGTCCGAAGAAGGCCGAGGTCGCGGCCCATCTGGTCAATCTGGCCTGGCACGGGCTGGACGGGCTGGAGGCGAAACCGCATCTGATAGGCCGCCGCAAGGCGTAGCGCCGGCCCGGGACCGGCGGGGACACGGTCGGAACCCGGGGTCAGTGCTTGAAGGCGTCCTTCGTCTTCTCCTTCGCCTGGCGGGCGTCGCCCTTGGCCTGTTCGGCGCGGCCCTCGGCCTCCAGCGGCAGGTCGTGCATCGCCCGGCCGGTGACCTCCTTGGCCTTGCCCTTGAGCTGTTCCTTCTTCGCCTTGGCCTTCTGGTCGCGTGCCATGGTGTTCACACTCCTCGGTTCGTCGGCCGTCGGTGGTGTCGATGTCGTCCGAGTGGCCGTGTGCGGCCCTCCTCAAACACGGGATTCGAGGAACTCCAGACGATTGCCGACGGGGTCGCGGGCGTAGAAGCGGTCGTGGCCGGGGAGGTCGTCGTCCCAGGTGAGGTCCACTCCGTGGGACCGGAGCCGGTCGGCGTAGGCGGCGATGGCGGTGACCCGGAGTCCCGGGTGGGCCTTGGCCGACGGCCGGAAGTCCCGTTCCACCCCCACATGGATCTGTACGGCGCCGGCCCGGAACCAGCAGCCGCCGCGTGCGGCGAGGACGCCGGGCTTGGGGATCTCGGTCATGCCGAGGACGTCGGTGTAGAAGGGGCGCAGGAGGTCCTCGGTGCCGGGCGGGGCGGCGAGCTGGACGTGGTCGACGGCGGTGATCATCACGCCCCCTTGACGGCCACGGCGAACAGACGGCGGAAGGGCAGGACGGTGCCGTACGGGGTGCGCGGGTAGGCCTCGCGGAGCAGGTCGCGGTACTCGGTGACGAAGGCGTCCCGGGCCTCGGGGTCGTCGGCGAGGGCGTCGAGGGCGGGGCGCAGTCCGGTGCCCTTGACCCAGTCGAGGACGGGGTCCTCGCCGGTGAGGACGTGGTGGTACGTCGTCGTCCAGACGTCGGTGGCGCAGCCGAGGCGGGCGAGGCGGTCGAGGTAGACGCCGGGGGCGTGGACGGAGTCCGCGGGGCGCAGGACGTGGGCGAGGCGGTCCTTCCAGCGGGGGGTGTCGCCGAGGGCGCGCATGAGGGCGTGCAGGGGGGCGTCGGTGTTGTGGGGGACCTGGAAGGCGAGGGTGCCGCCGGGGGCGAGGCCGTCGAGCCAGGCGGGGAGGGCGTCGAGGTGGCCGGGGACCCAGTGCAGGGCGGCGTTGGAGATCAGCAGGTCGTAGGTCTCGCCGGGGGTCCAGGTGGTGAGGTCGGCGTGGGCGAAGTCGAGGAGCGGGCCGGCGTGTGCGGCGGCGTCGGCGAGCATCTGCGGGGAGTTGTCGTAGCCGGTGATGCGGGCGGTGGGCCAGCGGTCGGCGAGGACGGCGGTGACGTTGCCGGGGCCGCAGCCGAGATCGGCGATGCGGGGCGGGTCGCCGGGGAGGCCGGGGACGCGGGCGAGGAGGTCGTGGAAGGGGCGGGCGCGGTGGCCGGCGTGACGGAGGTACTGGGCGGGGTTCCAGGAGGGGTTGGTCGTCATACCCGTAACCCTCCCCCCATATTTCTCTCGATGTCAAGAGACTCGATATCAAGAGACTTGACTTGAAGAGACTTGATCTGAAGAGACTTCATGTCGACACAACCACTACACTGATCGCCATGGAGGACGAGGTCGATCGGCTGGTCGCAGCGTGGCGCCGGGAGCGCCCGGACCTCGACGTGGAGCCGCTGGAAGTACTCAGCCGGGTGAGCAGACTGGCCCGGCATCTGGACCGGGCGCGCCGGCTGGCGTTCTCCGAGCATCAGCTGGAGCCCTGGGAGTTCGACGTGCTGACCGCGCTGCGGCGCGCGGGGGCGCCCTACCAGCTCTCCCCCGGGCAGCTGCTGACGCAGACGCTGGTGACGTCGGGCACGATGACGAACCGGATCGACCGGCTCGCGAAGAAGGGCCTGGTGGAGCGGCTGCCGGACCCGAGCGACCGGCGCGGGGTGCTCGTCCGTCTCACGGACGACGGCAAGGACCGCGCCGACCAGGCGCTGGCCGGGCTGCTCGACCAGGAACGGGCGATCCTGGCCGAGCTCTCGCACGCCCAGCGCGGCGAACTGGCCGCCCTGCTACGCCAGCTGACCGCCCCGTTCGACAACATCCCCGGCTAGGTCCACCGGCCCCACGCCCGCCCTGCGGGCCAGGGCGACGGCGGCGAGGGTGGAGTGGACGCCCAGTTTGCCGAGGACGTTCTGCATATGGGTGCGGACGGTGTGCGGGGACAGGAAGAGGCGCTCGGCGACGGCCTTGCGCCCCAGGCCCGCCACCATGCACCGGAGCACCTCGCGTTCCCTCGGGGTGAGGGACTCCACGAGCCGTTCGCTCTCGGTGCGGTGCTTGCGGGCGGCGGTCAGTTCGCGCAGGACGCCGGTGAGCAGGGCGGGCGGCAGATGGGTCTCCTCGCGGAGCACCCCGCGGATGACGGTGAGCAGCCGCGACAGCGAGCAGTCCTTGGCCACCCACCCCGAGGCCCCGGCCTGGAGGGCGAGCGCGGCGCGGCGCGGGTCGTCCTTCTCGGCGAGGACCACGACCCGGACATGGGGCTGGCCGGAGCGGACCCCCGCGACGAGGGAGATCCCGTCGACGAACCCGTCCTCGCCCACCTCGTGCACCGGCACGGCGGGCCGTATGCCGGGCAGCGCACCGCCCGGACCACCCCCCGCTCCCGCTCCGGCGCCGAGATCGGCGTCGACGAGCAGCACGTCGTAGCGGCGCCCCTCGGCGGCCGCGCGCTCCAGGCTGCGCAGCGCCGCGGGGCCGCTGCCGGCCGCGGAGACGTCGACGTCCGGCTCCGCGGCGAGCGCCGCGGCGAGCGACTCGGCGAAGATGCGATGGTCGTCGACGACCAGGACTCGGATGCGAACCACGAAACCCCCTTCCCCAGGCCCCTGTCCGGAGCCGGGGATACCCCAAGGTCCTGAAAGACGGAGAACGACGACCGGCGCGGGTACGACGCCCGGAGGGGATACGGGTCACCGCACGGCCGCCGCCGTGCAGAGACTGCTACCCCGACTCCGGGCGTCGTACCCGACTGTCTCGCCCCCTGATCGGCACCGGCCCCCACCGGTGCTGTTCATCAGGGTAGGGCTGTGGGCGGGCAGCGGAAGGAAAAACGCAGAACTGGTTGGCCAGGGCGTTTATGGTGTGCCGCATGTTTCGTCTTGAGACAGAAGTCGACAGCACGAGGCGCGATCTTCTTCGCTCGCGACTCCGCGACACCAACACGGCGGCCTCCCCCGTCCTGCGGGCGCTGCGCGGAACGCCCGCCGAACGGGAGACCCCGCTGCACGTGTGGGCCTCGGACGCGGCCGGTGACCTCACGGGCGGGCTGGTCGGCCACACCTGGACGACCTGGCTGCACGTCGCCCACCTCTGGGTCGACGAACGCCACCGCGGTGCCGGGCTCGGCAGCCGGCTCCTCGCCGAGGCGGAACGCGTCGCCGCCGAGGAGCGCGGCTGCCGTCACGTCCGTCTGGAGACCTGGGACTTCCAGGCGCCGGACTTCTACCGGCGCCTGGGCTACGACGTGGTGTGCGTGATCGAGGACTATCCGCCGGGGATCACGGAGTACACGCTGACCAAGCGGCTGGGCTGAGACAGGGAGACGGAGGTCAGATCAGGCGGCGCGCTCCCGGCGACGGGACCGCCTCGAAGACGCGGGGAGCGGTGTGGCCGGCCGCCGCGAAGGCCTCCTCGATCGCCTTGGTGAGGGTGTCGACCTCGGTGGCGTCGGTGAGGACGATCGCGGAGCCGCCGAAGCCGCCGCCGGTCATCCGGGCGCCGAGGGCGCCATGGGCGACGGCGGTGTCGACGACCAGGTCCAGCTCGGGGCAGGAGACCCGGAAGTCGTCGCGCAGGGAGGCGTGGCCCTCGGTGAGGACCGGGCCGACGGCGCGGGTGTCCCCGGCCTCCAGCAGGGCGACCGTGCGTTCGACGCGGGCGTCCTCGGTGACGACGTGGCGGACCAGGCGGCGGACCTCCTCCTCGTCGCCGAGCCGGGCGAGGGCCTCGTCCAGGTCGGCGAAGGGGATGTCCCGCAGCGCGTCGACGCCGAGCAGGGCGGCGCCCTTCTCGCAGCCCTCGCGCCGCTTGCCGTACTCGCCGGTGCTGTGGGAGTGCTTGACCTGGGTGTCCACGACCAGCAGCCGCATCCCCTCGGCCGCGAGGTCGAGCGGGATCTGCTTCTGGGAGAGGTCGCGGGTGTCGAGGAAGAGGGCGTGGCCCTCCTCGCAGCAGGCCGAGGCCGTCTGGTCCATGATCCCGGTGGGGGCGCCGACGTAGACGTTCTCCGCGCGCTGGCACAGGCGGGCGAGCTGCCAGCGCTGGAGGCCCAGTTCGTAGAGGTCGTTCAGGGCGAGGGCCACGACGACCTCGATCGCCGCCGACGAGGAGAGGCCCGCGCCGGTCGGGACCGTCGAGGTCAGATGGATGTCGGCGCCGGTGACCGGGTGGCCGGCCTCGCGCAGCGCCCAGACGACCCCGGCCGGGTACGCCGTCCAGTTCGCGTCGGACTCCGGGACGAGGTCGTCGAGGCGGAGCTCGGCGACGCCGCCCTCGATGTCGGAGGAGTGCAGGCGCAGGACGCCGTCCGCGCGGCGGGAGACCGCGGCGAGCGCCTGGTGGGGCAGCGCGAAGGGCATCACGAAGCCGTCGTTGTAGTCGGTGTGCTCACCGATGAGGTTGACGCGGCCGGGCGCGGCCCACACCCCGTCGGGCTCGGCGCCGTACAGCCCGGCGAACGCCTCACGCACTTCCTGTGCCGCCACTGCTGCCCCCACTACTGCTCCCTTGCGATGTGCTGCGCGAACTCCCAGGCGTCCGCGACGATTCCGGCGAGGTCCGCGCGGGACGGGTTCCAGCCCAGCCGTTCGCGGGCGGTGGCCGCGGAGGCGACCAGGACGGCCGGGTCGCCGCCCCGGCGGGGGGCCACGATCTCGGGGATCGGGTGACCGGTGACCTCGCGGACGGTCTCGATGACCTCGCGGACCGAGAAGCCGTTGCCGTTGCCCAGGTTGCAGATGAGGTGCTCGCCCGGGGTGGCGGCGGCGACGGCGAGGAGGTGGGCCTCGGCGAGGTCGGCGACGTGGATGTAGTCGCGCACGCAGGTGCCGTCGGTGGTCGGGTAGTCGTCGCCGTAGACGGAGATGGCCTCGCGGCGGCCCTGGGCGACCTGGAGGACGAGCGGGATGAGGTGCGACTCGGGGTCGTGGCGCTCGCCGTGCGCCCCGTACGCGCCCGCGACGTTGAAGTACCGCAGGGAGACCGCGCCCAGGCCGTGCGCCGCGGCCTCGCCGGTGATCATGTGGTCGACGGCGAGCTTGGTGGCCCCGTAGGGGTTGGTGGGCTTCGTCGGCGCGGTCTCGACGATCGGGACCTGCTCGGGCTCGCCGTAGGTGGCGGCGGTGGAGGAGAAGACGAGCTTGCGCACGCCGGCCTCGCGCATGGCGGCGAGCAGGGCCATGGTGCCGCCGACGTTGTTGTCCCAGTACTTCTCGGGCTTCACGACGGACTCGCCGACCTGCGAGGACGCGGCGAAGTGCAGCACGGCGTCGAAGGAGGCGTCGAGCCACTTGGCGGCGTCGCGGATGTCGCCCTCGACGAAGGCGGCTCCGGCGGGGACGCCCTCGCGGAAGCCGGTGGAGAGGTTGTCGAGGACGACGACCTCGTGCCCCGCCTCCAGCAGGTGCTGGGCGACGACGCCGCCGACGTAGCCGGCCCCTCCGGTCACCAGGTACTTCATGAACTCGCTACCTCTCGCAGTCGCTCGGCCGCGCGCTCCGGTGGCACGTCGTTGATGAAGACGTTCATGCCGGATTCGGAGCCCGCGAGGAACTTCAGCTTGCCGGACGTCCGGCGGATGGTGAAAAGCTCGAGGTGGAGCGCGAAGTCGTCGCGGTTGACGCCGTCGAACTCCTCCAGCGCGCCGAACGGCGCCTGGTGCCAGGCGGCGATGTAGGGCGTGGGCGGTTCACCTTCACCGAAGATACGGTCGAAGCGCCTCAAGAGTTCCAGGTAGACCTGGGGGAACTCTGTGCGGGCCTCCTCGTCGAGCGCGAGCAGGTCGGGCACCCGCCGCCTGGGGTACAGGTGCACCTCGTACGGCCAGTGCGCCGCGTACGGCACGAAGGCGACCCAGTGTTCACCCTCCAGGACGACCCGCTCGCCGGCGAGTTCACGCTCGAGCACGGCGTCGAAGAGGTTCTCCCCGCCGGTGGCCTCCTTGTGCGCGGCGACCGAACGCAGCATCAGGGCGGTGCGGGGGGTGGTGAACGGGTAGGCGTAGATCTGCCCGTGCGGGTGACCCAGGGTCACACCGATCTCGGCACCCCGGTTCTCGAAGCAGAACACCTGGTCGACGGAGGGCAGATGCGACAGCTCGGAGGTCCGGTCCGTCCAGGCGTCGAGGACGAGACGCGCCTGCTCCTCGGTGAGGTCGGCGAAGGACGCGTTGTGGTCGGAGGTGAAGCAGACCACCTCGCACCGCCCGGAGTCGCCGGCCAGCGAGGGGAAGCGGTTCTCGAAGACGACGGCGTCGTACGACGAGTCCGGGATCTCGCTGAGCCGGTCGCCCTGGGAGGGACACAGGGGGCATTCGTCGGCCGGCGGGTGGTAGGTGCGCCCCTGCCGGTGGGAGGCGATCGCGACCGAGTCGCCCAGCAGCGGGTCCCGGCGTACCTCCGAAGTGGTGACCGTGGGATCCAGCGGGCGCCGGTCCACCGCGTCGCGCACCGAGTCGTCCTTCAGGTCGTAGTAGATCAGCTCACGACCGTCGGCCAGCCGGGTCGAGGTCTTCTTCACCGCGACTCTCCATTGCCAAGTAAGTACTCATCAAACAGAACCGAACACATAGAAACATAAACACGCGCGGGAAGTAACCCCCCACAACCAAACAAAGACCACCAGACAAGGTGAGCTACGGATGCAGACCCCCACAGACTCCGTGCGGCTGGCAGCCGAGCTGCGGCTCCCCACGAACGCGCTCGACTACACGATCCTCGGCATCTACTTCGTCGTCGTCCTCGGCATCGGCCTCGCCGCCCGCAAGTCGGTGAGGACCAGCCTCGACTTCTTCCTCTCCGGGCGCTCGCTGCCCGCCTGGATCACCGGCCTCGCGTTCATCTCGGCCAACCTCGCCGCCACCGAGATCCTCGGCATGGCCGCGAACAGCGCCCAGTACGGCGCCTACACCGTGCACTGGTACTGGATCGGCGCCATCCCCGCGATGGTGTTCCTGGGTCTGGTGATGATGCCGTTCTACTACGGCAGCAAGGTCCGCTCGGTGCCCGAGTTCCTGCTGCTGCGCTTCGACCGCGGCGCCCATCTGCTCAGCTCGGCCCTCTTCGCCTTCGCCGCGATCCTCATCGCGGGCGTCAACCTCTACGCGCTGGCGATCGTCGTCGAGGCCCTGCTGGGCTGGCCGCAGTGGGTGGCCATCGTGGTCGCGGGCTTCTTCGTCCTCGCGTACATCACCCTGGGCGGCCTGTCCTCGGCGATCTACAACGAGGTGCTCCAGTTCTTCGTGATCCTGGCCGCGCTGATCCCGCTGTCCGTGCTCGGCCTGAAGCGGGTCGGCGGCTGGGACGGCCTCACCGACAAGCTGACCGCGACCCACGGGGAGAACTTCACCACCGCCTGGGGCGGCACCGGCATCGGCAGCGCGAACCCGCTGGGCGCGAACTGGCTCACCATCGTGCTCGGCCTCGGCTTCGTCCTCTCCTTCGGCTACTGGACGACGAACTTCGCCGAGGTCCAGCGCGCCCTGTCCGCGAAGAACCTCTCCGCGGCCCAGCGCACCCCGCTCATCGCGGCGTACCCCAAGATCTTCATCGTCTTCCTGGTGATGATCCCCGGGCTGGTCGCGGCGGCCCTGATCCCGGGCTTCGGCACCGACAGGTCGGGCTACCAGTACAACGACGCGATCCCGTTCCTGATGGTGGAGCTGCTGCCCAACGGCGTGCTCGGCATCGCGGTGACCGGGCTGCTCGCGGCGTTCATGGCCGGCATGGCGGCCAACGTGTCCTCCTTCAACACGGTGTTCACCACCGACATCTGGGCGAAGTACGTGGTGCGCGGCCGCGAGGACGCCTACTACGTCCGCTTCGGCCGGCTGATCACCGCGATCGGGGTCGCCGCCTCGGTCGGGACGGCCTTCCTGGCCTCGTCCTTCTCCAACATCATGAGCTACCTCCAGACGCTGTTCTCCTTCTTCAACGTCCCCATGTTCGTGGTCTTCATCATCGGGATGTTCTGGAAGCGGGCGTCGATGAAGTCGGGCTTCTGGGGCCTGCTCGCCGGCACCACCGCGGCGATGGTCAACTACTTCGTCCTCTACAAGCAGGACGTCATCGGCATCCCCACCGACCAGGGCGCGAACTTCGTCTCCGCGATCGCCGGATTCGTCGCGGGGGCGGTCGTCATGGTGGCGGTCTCGCTGTTCACCGCGCCCAAGCCCGACGAGGAGCTCCAGGGCCTGGTCTACGGCACCCGCTCCCCCGGCATGGCCGAACCCCCGGCGGCCGGCGACGACGCCTGGTACCGCAGGCCCGCGCTGCTGGGCTGGGGGGCCGTGATCCTGGCGGCGGCCTGCTACATCCCGTTCTCGTTCTGAGCCCGCGAGCGGGAGACCGCGGGAGACTGGAGAGACCATGTCCGAGCACTTCGAACCCGAGGAACGCCACGAGGCCGCCGAGCGGCTGCGGCGCGCCGGGTACTCCGAGGCCGAGCTCCAGCGCGAGATCACCGAGCTGGAGCAGCAGTCGACGACCGCGGCCCGCCTCTTCGACCTGCGCCGCATCATCGGCGGCCTGTTCGTCCTGTACGGCGTCATCCTCACGCTGACCGGCCTGACCGACAGCGACGCCGAGATCGACAAGGCCCAGGGCATCAACATCAACCTCTGGACCGGCCTCGGGATGCTGGCCCTCGGCGTCTTCTTCCTGGTGTGGCTGTGGCTGCGCCCGGCGTCGGCCCCGGCCCCGCCGCTGCCGGCACCGGGGGACACACCCTCCGAGTGAGGCGCTAGAGGAGCCCCGCCGCCGCCAGGAACTTGGCCACTCCCTCGGTCTCCTCGGGGGACAGCGGGATCTGGGGCTCGGCCGTCGCGGGGCAGTCGATGACACCGCGCAGATGCAGGGCCGTCTTGAACGCGCCCAGGGCCGCCGAGCCCGCGCCCATCCGGGCCGGGTCGGCGACGGACACCATGCCGAACAGGGCGTACAGCCGCTCCTGTTCGGCCCGCGCCCCCTCCGGGTCGCCCGCCCGGCACCGGCGCACCAGCCGGACGTACCCGTGCGGGTCCACGTTGGCCAGACCGGGTACCGCGCCGTCCGCGCCCAGCGCCAGCGCCGCGTCGACCAGCAGCTCGGAGCCGGTGAGGACGCCGAAGCCGGGCAGGTCGCGGGCGCCGGCGGCGACCTCGCGGAAGCCGGCCAGATCGCCGCTGGAGTCCTTCAGACCGGCCAGCACGCCCTCGGAGGCCAGCTCCAGGACGAGTGCGGCGGGCAGCTTGGTGTGCACGGCGACCGGGATGTCGTAGGCGATCACCGGGAGGCCGCCGCGCTCGGCGAGAAGCCGGTAGTGGCGGGCGATCTCGGCGGGGTGGGTGCGGGTGTAGAACGGCGCGGTGACGACGACCGCGTCCGCGCCCGCCGCCTCCGCCGCCGCGACGTGGTCCAGCACCCGGGACGTGGTCATGTCGACGGCGCCGGCCAGGACGGGCACCCGGCCCGCCACGTGCCCGACGACGGTCTCGGTGACCAGCCGGCGCTGCCGGTCGGTGAGGAACGCGACCTCCGAGGTGGAGCCGAGCACGAACAGCCCGTCCACTCCGCCCTCCAGGAGGTGGTCGACGAGCCGGCACAGCGAGGGGACGTCCACCTCGCGGTCCGGGGTCAGGGGGGTGCAGACCGGCGGGATCACTCCGGCGGGCGGGGCGGGCAGGGTCATCGCAGCTCCCTGGGCAGGCTCTCGCGTACGAGGTCGTCGGTCGACTCGTTCTCCTGCACAGGATGGTGGCAGCGGTAGCGGTGTCCGGGCGACGACGCGGCCGAGAACCCGGGCATCTCTCGCACGCACACGGCGTCCGCCCGCCAGCAGCGGGTGCGGAACGGGCAGCCGCTCGGCGGCCGGGTCGCCGACGGCACCGGGCCGGTCAGCGGGATCGGGACGAGCGGGCGCAGCAGGCTGGGCGTGGCGGAGAACAGGGCGCGGGTGTACGGGTGCCGGGCCTCGCCGGTGATCCGGCCGGCCGGGGCCTCCTCGACGATCCGGCCGAGGTACATGGTGATCACCCGGTCGCTCATCCGCCGGACGGTCTGGATGTCGTGGGAGACGAACACCAGGGCGAGACCGAGGCGTTCGCGCAGGTCGAGCAGGAGGTTGAGGATCTGGGCGCGGACGGAGACGTCGAGGGCGCTGGTGGGTTCGTCGGCGACGAGCAGCGCGGGGTCGAGGGCGAGCGCGCGGGCGACGGCGACGCGCTGGCGCTGGCCGCCGGAGAGCTGTCCGGGCAGCGCGTCGGCGAGGGCCGCGGGCAGCCCGACGAGGGCCATCAGCTCACGCACGCGTGCCTCGCGTTCGGCGGTGCCGCCGCGCCGGTGGACGTCCATCGGGTCGCGCAGGATCCGCCGTACGGTCAGCCGGCGGTTGAGGGCGGTCGAGGAGTCCTGGAAGACCATGCCGGTGCCCGCGCCGACCGTGACGCGGCGTTCGCCGGCGGGCATCGCCCACAGGTCGCGGCCCCCGAGGAGGACCGTGCCGGAGGTGGGCCGCCGGATGCCCACGAGCACCTGGGCCAGCGTCGACTTCCCGCATCCCGACTCGCCGACCACGCCGACCGCCTCCCCGGGCGCGACGGTGAGATCGGCGCCGGTGAGCGCGTACAGCGGGTCCCGGCCGAAGGGGCCGCCCCGGGCCCGGTGCACGACGTGCGCGTCCCGCAGCTCCACCACGGCGGTCATGACACGGCCTCGCTCTCCGGCTCGGGGGTGGGTTCCACGGCGGGGTGGTGACAGGCGACGGCGTGGAAGGGGCCGGGGCCGGCCGCGCCCCCGGGGTGGGGCGCGGCCGGGCGCAGGGGCGGGGTGGCGAGGCAGACCGTCGTGGCGGTCGGGCAGCGGTCGGCGAAGCGGCAGCCCGGCGGGAAGTCCGCGGGCGCCGGTACGACGCCGGCGATCCGGGTCAGCCGGGTGTCGGCGGACTCCAGGGAGAGGACGCCGGCGAGCAGGCCGCGGGTGTAGGGGTGGGCCGGGGCCGCGAGCAGATCGGGCGTCGGGCCGGTCTCCACGATCCGCCCGCCGTACATCACCGCGACCCGGTCGGTGACCTCGGCGACGAGGGCGAGGTCGTGCGAGACGAGGACGAGCGCGAAGCCCCGTTCCGCGCGCAGCCTCAGCAGCAGTTCCATGATCTGGGCCTGCACGGTGACGTCGAGGGCGGTGGTGGGCTCGTCGGCGACGATCAGGGAGGGGTCGCGGGAGAGGGCCATGGCGAGGAGGACGCGCTGGCGCTGTCCGCCGGAGAGTTCGTGCGGCCGGCTGCGCAGGGTGCGCGCCGGGTCGAGGCCGACCATGGCCAGCAGGTCCTCGGGGGTACGGCGGCCCCCGCGCCGGACGAGCTGGCCGAGCTGGGCGCGGACGGTCATCGCCGGGTTGAGCGCGGACAGCGCGTCCTGGTGGACCATCGCCATCTCGTGGCCGAGGAGCCGGCGCCGGGCCCGGGGCGACCGGGTGAGCAGGTCCCGGCCCTGGAAGAGGATCCGGCCGCGCACGCGCGCGTGCCGCGGCTGGAGGCCCATGACGGTGAGCGCGGTCAGCGACTTGCCGCTGCCGGACTCGCCGACCAGGCCCAGCACCTCGCCGGGGTACACCGCGAAGCCCACCCCGTCGACGACGTCCACGCCGCGGTGCCGGTCGGGGAAGCCGACCGCGAGGTCCTCCACCTCCAGTACGGGCCCGGCGCCGCGGTCCACCGGGGGCCGGGCGCGGGCGCGCAGCCGCCGGGCGGCGTCGGCGAGCCCGGGCAGCGGGTGTACCGCGGCGCCGGGCGCCGCCGGGTCCGCCGTCGCGGCGCGGTCCTCCGGTGCGGTGGTCATGGTCGTGGTCGTGGTCGTGCGGCGGGCCGCCGGGGCCGCCCAGGCGTCGGAGACGCCCTCCGACAGGAGGGTGAGCGCCAGGACGGTGACCAGCATCAGCAGTCCGGGGAAGACGGTCGCCCACCAGCCGCCGGTCAGCACCATGGAGCGGCCGTCGGCGATGACGCTGCCCCAGGACGGGTCCGGGGGCCGTACGCCCGCGCCGACGAAGGACAGCGAGGCCTCGAAGACGATCGCGTCGGCGACCTGGACCGTGCAGAACACGAGCACCGGTGCCGCGCAGTTGACCGCGACGTGCCGCAGCACGATGTGCGGGGTGCGGGCGCCGAGGAGGCGTTCGGCCGTCACATAGTCCTCGCCGTACTGGTCGAGGACGTCGGCGCGGACGAGGCGGGCCACCGCCGGGGTGAACAGGAAGGCGATCGCGCAGGTCAGGACGGTGATGCCGCCGCCGAAGACGGCGACGAGCACGGCGGCCAGGGCGATGCCCGGGAAGGCCATCACCACGTCCAGGGCCCGCATCAGCGTCTCGTCGACCCGCCGCCGGGAGGTCGCGGCGAGTGCCCCGAGGAACGCGCCGGCGGCCAGGGCGAGCGCGGTGGCGCCGAGCCCGATCGCGAGGGACCAGCGGGCGCCGTACAGGAGTCTGCTGAGGATGTCCCGGCCGAGGCTGTCCTGGCCCATCCAGTGGGTGGCGGAGGGGTGTCCGGTGCCGTCGACGGGGTCCTGCTGGTCGAGCGGGTCGTACGGGGCGAGGAGCGGGGCCAGGACGGCGGCGAGGGCGACGGCCGTCAGGAAGCCGACGGCGAGGCGGGCGCGGGTGGGCATCAGGCCGCCCTCAGACGTGGGTTGACGAGGAGGTGGAGGAGGTCGATGAGGAGGTTGACGACGACGAAGCCGGTGGCGGTGGTGAGGACGACGCCCTGGACGACGGCCGGGTCGCCGTTCTGCACGGCGTCGATCATCAGTTTGCCCATGCCGGGCAGGGCGAAGACGGTCTCGATGACGACGGCGCCGCCGAGCAGGTGACCGACGCGCAGCCCGAGCACGGTCAGCGGGTTCGTCAGGGCGTTGCGCAGCACGTTGCGGCCGACGACCACGCGGGGCGGGAGCCCGGCGCCGATCGCGGTGCGGACGTAGTCCTTGTCCAGTTCCTCCACCACCGAGGTCCGGACGATCCGGGTGAGCTGGGCCGCCACCGGCAGGGACAGGGCGAGCGCGGGCAGCGCCAGCGCGCGCAGCCAGCCGGTGAGGGAGTCGGCGGGGTTGACGTACCCGCCGGCCGGGAACCAGCCCCGGCCCACGGCCAGGTACTGGATCATCAGCAGCGCCAGCCAGAACCCGGGCGCGGCCACCCCGACCAGGGAGAGGACCCGGATGGCCTGGTCGGGGAAGCAGTCGCGGTACACGGCGGCCGCGATCCCGCCGGTCAGGGCGAGGACGACGGCGAGGGAGAGGCCGAGGAGGGTCAGCTGGAGGGTGAGCGGCAGCGCGGTGGCGATCTGGTCGGCGACCCGGGCGCCGGTGAGGGCGCTGGTGCCGAGGTCGCCGTGGAGGAGGTCGCCGACGAAGTGGACGTACCGCACGGGCAGCGGGTCGAGAAGTCCGTTGCGTGCGCGGAAGTCGTGCAGCTGGCGCGGGGTGGGGTCGGCGCCCTGGAAGAAGGCGGAGGCGGGGTCGGCGTCGGAGAACCGCATCAGCACGAACACGAACAGCGCGACGCCGAGCAGCAGTGGCACCAGGAGGGCGACGCGGCGCAGCAGGATCCGCAGGACGGCCGTCATGCCGTCAGGCCCATCCGGCCTGGAGGAGGTTGAGGCCGGGGTAGGGCTGGGCGGGGACGCCGGTGAGCCGGCGCGGGTCCCAGGCGGTCATCAGTTCGTTGTGGACGACCGGGTAGAGGACGGCCTGTTCGGCGACGGTGTCGAGACAGTCGCCGAGCAGCGCGGTCCTGCGGGGCGGGTCGGGTTCGCGGGTGGCGCGGTCCAGGGCGGCGAACAGGCGCCGGGCGACGGGGTGGTCCGCCCAGCGGGCGTAGCGCGTCCACTGGTTGTGGGGGCCGTAGGTGTGGCGGAGGATCAGGTCGGCGTCGAGGCCGAACTGGTTGGCGTTGGAGGCGGCGGCGACCACCTGGTAGTCCCTCCTCTGGTCCAGCTTGGTGAAGACGGCCGTGGTCTCCTGCGGGGCGAGGGTCGTCTCGACGCCGATCGCGTCCCAGGACGCCTTGACGGTGGGCAGGCAGTCGAGGACCCAGCTCACGTTCACGGCGAGCAGTTCGACCTTCAGCCGGTGCACGCCGGCGGCCCGCAGCAGGGCACGCGCGCGTGCGGGGTCGTGGTGGTAGACGGTGCGCGCGGGGCGGTGGGCGGGGTTGCCCTCGTCCAGGAAGGACGTGGCCGGTCTGCCGTGCCCCTTGAGGGCGACGTCGACGATCCGCTCGGCGTCGACGGCGAAGTGCAGCGCCTGGCGTACGCGTACGTCGTCGAAGGGGCGGTGGCGGGTGTTGAACATCAGGAACAGGTTGTTCATGCCGGAGGCGCCCGCGACGGTGAGGCCGCGGCGCCGGAGCCAGGGGACGTGGGCGTAGGGGATGTTGTCGGCGATCTGCGCGCCGGCGCTCACGCCGGAGATGCGGGCGACGCGGGAGGCGGCGTCGACGATCGTCAGCCAGTTCATCCTCCGGAAGGCGGGTGGGCGGGGGCCGTTGTAGGCGGCGAACGCCTCGAAGGCGGTGTTCGACTTCGGGTGGTGGGCGGTCAGCCGGTACGGTCCGGAGCCGACCGCGAGTCCCCGGACCGCGTCGTCCCAGGCGCCGGGCCGGGCGAAGACGTGCCGGGGCATGATCTTGGCGAGGGTGAGGCGGGGGAGGCCGTCGGGGAAGGGGAAGCGGAGGTGGAGTTCCACGGTGCGGGTGTCGACCGTGCGGACGCCGGCGAGCCAGGTCGTGAAGAAGCCCCGGGCGAGGGTGTCGGTGCCGGGGTCCAGGATCCGTTCGTAGACGAAGGCGACGTCGTCGGCGGTGACGGGGCTGCCGTCGTGGAAGAGGGCGCCGGGCCGGAGCGTGAACCGCCAGACGGTGGCCGCGGGGTCCTCGGGCAGCTGTGTCGCGAGGGCGGGGTAGGGGGCGCGGGTGACCGGGTCGGTGTCGACGAGCCCCTCGTAGAGGTGGGCGTTCGCGGCCGTCGCGAAGGCGGACGCCGTGCGGGTGGGGTCCCAGCTGCCGTCGTTGCCGTAGCCGATCACCGCGGTGAGGGTGCGGTCGGGGCCGTCGGCGCCGGTGTCGTTGGTGGAGGGCGGCCCGCCGCAGGCCGCGAGGGCGGCGGACAGGGCGGCGGTGCCCGTCAGGAACGCCCGGCGGCCGGGCACCGCGGTGTCGTGGTCCACGATGCGTCCCCTTTGTCTCCTTGACCGTCGCGACCCTAGGAAGGGTGCGCGGGGACGGTCAAGGAGGGCCACGGAGCCCCACACGAATGGCGCAACCGCAGACCAGGGACGACTGACGGGCGCGGCGGGTTGGGCGGGGGCCGGGTGGGGCTGAGGGCCGGGCGCGGGCGGGGCTGGGCGGGGGCCGGGCGGGGCTGGGGGCCGGGCACGGCTGGGGGCGGACATGGCCGAGGGCCGGGCTCGGCTACGGACCCGGCTCGGCCGAGAGCCAGGCACGGCTACGGACCCGGCTCGGCCGAGAGCCAGGCACGGCTACGGACCCGGCTCGGCCGAGAGCCAGGCACGGCTACGGACCCGGCTCGGCTACGGACCGGGCGTGGCTGGGGCCCGACGCAGCCGAGGGCCCGGCATAACCGAGGGCCCGGCATAACCGAGGGCCCGGCATAACCGAGGGCCCGGCGCGGCTAAGGACCGGGCATGGCTGGGGCCCGGCGCAGCCGAGGGCCGGGCACGGCCGGGGGGCCGGCACGGTTACGGACCAGGCACGGCCGAGAGCCGGACGCGGCCGAGAGCCGGACGCGGCCGAGGGCCAGGCACGGTTACGGACCAGGCATGGCTGGGGGCCGGCTCGGCCGGGGCCCGGCGCGGCTACGGACCGGGCGGGGCTGGGGGTCCGGCGCGGTCGAGGGTCCGGCGGGGCTAAGGTGCATCGTCGGGGTCTGTGCGGGTGAGGGTCAAGGGGCCCGCGCGGTCGAGGAGGCCGGTGCGGGCGGCCAGGGCCGCTGCCTCCAGGCGGGAGCCGACGCCGAGTTTCATGAGGACGCGCTGGACATGGGTGCGGGCCGTGGAGGGGGCGATGCCCATGCCGGCCGCGATGAGCCGGGTGTCCTCGCCGTCGGCGACCCGGACCAGGACCTCGACCTCGCGCGGGGTGAGCATCTGAAGGAGCCGCTGCCCTTCGTCGTCCGGCTGCGCGGCGGGGTTGAGGAGTTCACCGAAGGCGCCCTGGAGGAGCTGCGGGGCGACCGCGGCCTCCCCCGCCCTCGCCTTCATGATGGCCCGCTCGACGCCCTCGATGCGCTCGTCGTGGCGCACATAGCCGGAGGCGCCCGCGGCGAACGCGGCGGCGATGCCCCGGGGGCTGGGCACCGGCCCGAGGACCAGGACCGCCACCTGCGGGCGCTCCCGCTTGATCCGGACCACCGGGTCGAAGATGCCCGGCTCGGCCGGGGCCGCCGTCCCGAGCAGACACACCTCCGGCGCCCGGGTGATCACCAGCTCCGCCGCCCCCGCGGCGGGCGCCGCCGCGGCGAGCACCCGGTGCCCCCGCAGCTTCAGCGCCGAGGCCAGCGCCTCGGCGAGCAGTCGGTGGTCGTCGACCACCATCAGCCGCACTCCCATCGGCAACCCCCCAGTCCCCCCACGGAACACAACAAGACGGAACACAACAGAACTGTCACAACAGACAAAAGGTGCCCCCCGGCACCCCGTCCTTCATGCCCCCGGAAGCTACACGCTTGTTCGACGTTGCGCTCCCCCTACCGGCGAGAAGTGCCCCGGATCGTCGAAATTCCTCGCATTCGAGGGTGATGAGCGGTAAGTGCACGGCCCCACCCCTGAGCAGGGGCGGGGCCGTGCGTCCGGGCGGGCCGCAACGGCTCAGCCGGAGGTGCCGAACGCGATCGCCAGGTACCCCTTGTCGCCGCCGGTGCCGGCGTCGGCGTAGGTGGCCGCCAGATACATCCGGCCGTCGGCGTACAGGATCTCCGAGTACTCGGGGGACATGTCGCTCTCCATCTCCCGGGCGTCCTCGGAGTCCGTGTTCTCCAGCAGCGTGGTCTCCTTGAACGAGCCGCCGTCGATGCTGACGACCTGTCCGCCCTTGTCGTACGGCGGCTCCTTGTAGGCGAGCACGTTGCCGCCGTCCATCCGCAGCGGGAAGAGCGTGTAGTCGGTGCCGGAGTCGGCGCGCTGACCGGTCTGCCTGCCGGTGGCGAGGTCGAAGGCGACGATCGAGTTGCCGCGGGCGCCGTCGCCGTTGTCGTCGCGCTCCTCGGTCGCGACGTACAGCCGGTCGTTGCCGACGGTCAGGCCCGTGCAGGCCTCGGGCGTGTCGATGCTGTCGCACTCGGCCGCGTACTCGTCGCCCGGCGCGGAGATCCGGGTGCGCAGCTCGCCGGTCTTGTTGTCGATGGAGAAGAAGTCCGAGATGCCGCTGCCGTCACCGGCGTTGTCGCCGACGTCGGCGGCCACGACCAGCGGGTCCGTCGAGACCACGCCCGCGTACTCGATGTCGGTGGCCATCTTGTACTCGGAGATCACCTTCCCGGAGGCGGGGTCGATGGTCTGGATGTGCAGCTGCGGCGCGTCGTACGCACCGCACTTGCGCACGGCGACCAGCTTGGCGCCGCCGCCGTAGCCCGCGTCGTAGCAGGTGTCGGAGGTCTTGGGCGCCCAGAGCACCTTGCCGCTCGCGATGTCGAAGGCGGCGCCGCCGTCGGTGCTGCCCACGGCGACCGTGTTCGCGCTGACCGTGACGTTGTCGAAGTCGATCGGGGCGTCACCGGAGTCGACCGTCTTCGTCCACAGCTGTTTGCCGGCGTTCAGGTCGATCGCCGCGACCTGGGTGCAGCCGGCCGTGGAGTCCTTCGGGGGCATCTTCGGCTGGAAGACGACCGCGGTGCGGCCGTCGTCGTTGGTCTGCCGGCTGGCCGCGCACACCGGGCCGGGCAGCTTCACCGTCCACAGCCTCGTGCCCTTGTCGCGGTCGTAGCCGACGATCTCGGCGACCCCGCTCTTCACATACGCCGTGTCGGTCAGCCAGGAGCCGTCCACGGCCACGCTGTCGTCCTTGGCGACGGTGGGCATCGGCAGCTGGAAGAGGGCCTTGGCGCCCGGGTCGGAGGGCACCTTCTCGCTGCCCTTGGCGACCCCGCCCTTGTCGTCGCCGCCGGTGCCGCCGGTGCCGCCGGAGGTCGTGGGGCCGTCGTGTCCGCCGCCGCCGGAGGACTTCGAGTACCAGACGCCGCCACCGATGATCAGCGCGATCGCCGCGACCGCCGCGACGATGATCACCATCGAGGCGTTCATCCGCCGCTTCCCTGCCGGGGCGGCGGGCGGGTGCGACTGCATCGGCACGGTCATCGGCTGCCCGGGGTAGCCGTAGCCGGGCTGCTGCCCGTAGGGCCCCGGGGCCCCGTACGGGGAGGGCTGCTGGGGAGCGGCCCCGGGGTACCCGTAGCCCGGCTGGGGCTGCGGGGGCTGGGGCGCGGCGGCCGGGTAGCCGTAACCGGGCTGGGGCTGCGGGGGCTGGGGGGTGTGCGGGGCCTGCGGGGCCCCTGGGTACCCATAGCCAGGCTGGGGCTGGGGCGCGGCGGCCGGATAGCCGTAGCCCTGGGGCGGCTGCGGGGGCTGAGGAGCCTGCTGGGAGGGCTGGAGCGGCTGTGCACCCTGGTCTGCCTGGGCCTGCGCCTGGGCCGCCTCGGCGTTCTTCCTCAGCTGCTCCGCCATGGCCGCCTGGTGCGGCATGGGGCCGCCGGTCGGCCGGCTCAGCTGCGGCCCCTCGGGCGGGGCGGGCGGCGGCGCCGGCGGCCGGAACGGCGGGGCACCTTCGGGCGCGGGGGCCTGCGGTACGGCGTCCTGCGGCCCGGGCGGCTGCGGTACGGCGTCCTGCGGTGCCGCGTCCTGCGGCGGTTCGGGCGGGCCGAAGGCGCCCTGCTGCGGGGGCTGGTTCGGGGGCTGGTTCGGGGGTGGGGGCGGCGGCTGGGTCATGGTGTGGGATTCCTCGGCGGAGGCGGAACGCTCGGCGAAACGCTGGGGACGACGGGACGGAAAGGGCGTGGAGGGGATCCGCTCACTTGCCGTAGGCGAGCATCAACTTCTCCTTCCCGTCGTCCTCGCCGGTCAGCTGGGTGGAGGAGAGGTAGAGACGGCCGTCGGCCCAGGCGCGGTCGCCGCCCGAGAAGCCGTCCTCGAGGTCGACCGTGCCCGTGGGCATCTGGAGCAGCGTCGTCGGGGTGTGGGCGGATCCGGCCGTCGGGATCGACACCACCCGGCCGCCCGCGTCGGAGGACGGCTCGACGTACGCGACGAGCTTGCCGCTCTCGGTCGTCATCGGTGCCATCGGCTCGCCGGTGGGCGACTTCACGCGCCACTTCTCCTTGCCGGTGGCGAGGTCGATCGCGACGATCTCGTTGGCGGAGCCGCTCGCGTCGGTGGGCAGGTAGAGCGTGTCCGCGTCGACCGCCGTGCCGAGGCAGCCGGTGAGGTCGCTGTCGAAGAGCGCCCAGCCGCACTGCGGGTCGAAGTCCTCGTCGACCCCGACCTGCGAACGGAAGCTGCCGTCGGCCTTGAACGTCGAGATGTTCCAGCTGTTCTTGTCGTCGTTGGTGCTGTAGACGACGAGCGGGTCGAGGGAGTACACCCGCTCGACCTCCCAGCCCTTGTCGAGCTTGCGGGTCCACTTCGCCTTGCCGGTGGCCGGGTCCAGCTCCTGGAGCTCGACGTGCTCGTCGGCCTTCAGCGCGGCGCAGGACGCCACCATGACCAGCCGGGCCCCGCCCGCGAACGCCTTCGGGAAGCAGGAGTCGCCGTACTTCTCGATGTCGTAGAGCTTCTTGCCGGTGCGGGCGTCGTACGCCACCCCGGACTGCGAGCGGCCCACGACCAGCGTGTTGCCGGCGAGGGACAGCCCGAGGTCGCTGCCGACGCTGTCGAAGAGCCGCCCGTCCGCGACCTTGGCGGTCCAGCCCTTGGCGCCGGTGGCGAGGTCGATCTGCTGGAGCTGGTTGCACTGGGCGCGGTCGCTGACGCCGCTCATGTACGCGACGACGATCTTGTCGTCGGCGGTCCTGTCCTGGGTGACCGAGCAGATCTTCTGGGGGAACGTGACCGGGTCCCAGGCGGGCTTGCCGTCGCCCACGTCGTACGCGACGACCTCCTTGTACGCCGCCTTCGCCGCCACCTTCGAGGTGATCCACATGCCGGGTGCCTCGGCGCCGTCGGCGGGCGCGTCCGGTGCCTCCTTGTACCAGAGCACCTTGGCCTCGCCCGCCTTGCGGCCCTCGTTGAGGTCCTGCGGGTCGGTGCCGCCGTCGCCGCTGCCGTCCCCGGGGTTGACCGGGCTGTCGCTCGCGCCCTTGTGGTCCTCGCTCGCGTCGGCGACCGGCTTCCCGCCGTCGTCGCCGCCGCGGGTGACCGCGAACACGACCCCGCCGATCACCAGGAGCGCGGCGACCGCGGCGGCCACGACCATCGCGGGGCGCCCCTTGAAGGGGTTGCGCGAGCCGGGGCCGGGCGGTGGGGTGCCGGGGGCGCCGGGGAACTGGGGCGGGCCGGGGGGATAGCCGTAACCGGGCTGGGGCTGCTGGGCGTAGGGGCCGGGCTGCCCATAGGGCCCCGGCTGCCCGTACGGCCCCTGCGGCTGGGGCGGTCCGTACGGTCCCGGTGCGGCCGGCGGGCCGTAGGGCCCTGCCTGCTGCGGATAGCCGTACCCGGGCGCGCCCTGCGGCTGGGGCGGCATCTGCGGTGCTCCGAAACCGCCCTGCTGCGGCGGCTGATCAGGCGGCTGGGCCATCAGCGTGTTCCCCCTTGTCACTGATTTTTGGCCAGCCCTTTGTATCACCCGGCCCGGACACCAAATCGGGCCGGATCCACCCCTGTTCCCAAGGGAGGACCGGCCCGTGATGCCCTTGTTATGCGCCTTCACGCCCCCTTCACGGGGTCCACGCGCGCGCGTGTAAGTGCTACGCGTCCTCGGCGAGTTCCAGCCAGCGCAGCTCCAGGTCCTCCCGCTCCCCGGCCAGTCCGCGCAGCTCCGCGTCGAGTTCGGCGACCTTCGCGAAGTCGGTGGCGTTGTCGGCGATCCGGGCGTGCAGCTTGGCCTCGCGCTCCGAGATCTTGTCCAACTGGCGTTCGATCCGCTGGAGTTCCTTCTTGGCGGCGCGCTGGTCGGCGGCGCTCTTCTCGGTCGTGGCCGGCTTGGGCGCGGCCGCCGGGGCGGAGGCGGCCGCGGCCTCCTCCATGCGCGCCCGGCGCTCCAGGTACTCGTCGATGCCACGCGGCAGCATCCGCAGCGTGGCGTCGCCGAGGAGGGCGAACACCCGGTCGGTGGTGCGCTCGACGAAGAACCGGTCGTGGGAGATGACGATCATCGAGCCGGGCCAGCCGTCGAGGACGTCCTCCAGCTGGGTGAGGGTCTCGATGTCGAGGTCGTTGGTGGGCTCGTCGAGGAAGAGGACGTTCGGCTCGTCCATCAGCAGCCGCAGCAGCTGGAGCCGGCGCCGCTCACCGCCGGACAGGTCGCCGACCGGCGTCCACTGCTTCTCCTTGTTGAAGCCGAACGTCTCGCACAGCTGGCCCGCCGTCATCTCGCGCCCCTTGCCGAGGTCGACGCGCTCGCGCACCCGCTGGACGGCCTCCAGGACCCGCAGGTTCGGGTCGAGTTCGCCGACCTCCTGGGAGAGGTAGGCGAGCTTCACGGTCTTGCCGACGGCGACCCGGCCGCCCGCGGGCTGGGTCTCGCCCTCGGTGCGCCAGGCCTCGGCCATGGCGCGCAGCAGGGAGGTCTTGCCGGCGCCGTTGACGCCGACCAGGCCGATGCGGTCGCCGGGGCCGAGCTGCCAGGTGACGTGCTTGAGCAGCACCTTGGGTCCGGCCTGCACGGAGACGTCCTCGAGGTCGAAGACCGTCCTGCCGAGCCGCGAGGAGGCGAACTTCATCAGCTCGCTGCTGTCGCGGGGCGGTGGCACGTCCTTGATCAGCTCGTTGGCGGCCTCGACGCGGAAGCGCGGCTTCGAGGTGCGCGCGGGGGCGCCGCGCCGCAGCCAGGCCAGCTCCTTGCGGACCAGGTTCTGCCGCTTGACCTCCTCGGTCGCGGCGATCCGCTCCCGCTCCGCGCGCGCGAAGACGTAGTCGGAGTAGCCGCCCTCGTACTCGTGGACGTCACCGCGCTGGACGTCCCACATGCGCGTGCAGACCTGGTCGAGGAACCAGCGGTCGTGGGTGACGCACACGAGCGCCGAGCGGCGGGTGCGGAGGTGGTCGGCGAGCCAGGAGATGCCCTCGACGTCGAGGTGGTTCGTCGGCTCGTCGAGGACGATCATGTCCTGTTCCTCGATGAGCAGCTTGGCGAGCGCGATCCGGCGGCGCTCACCGCCGGAGAGCGGTCCGATGACGGTGTCGAGCCCCTGCGGGAACCCGGGCAGGTCGAGGCCGCCGAACAGGCCGGTCAGCACGTCCCTGACCTTGGCGTTGCCCGCCCACTCGTGGTCGGCCATGTCCCGGATGACCTCGTGCCGCACGGTCGCGGCCGGGTCGAGGGAGTCGTGCTGGGTGAGGACGCCCATGCGCAGCCCGCCCAAGTGGGTGACCCGCCCGGAGTCGGCCTCCTCCAGCTTGGCGAGCATCCGGATCAGGGTGGTCTTGCCGTCGCCGTTACGGCCCACGACCCCGATCCGGTCCCCTTCGGACACGCCGAGCGAGATGCCGTCGAGGAGGGTACGGGTGCCGTACACCTTGCTGACGTTCTCGACATTGACCAGGTTGACGGCCATTTCTCTCCTGCGCATGGGGGTCGGTCAGCCTTCTAGCGTAGGGCCTGCCGGGTGAGGGGCGGGGCGCGAGGGTGCTGTCACTCTTTGTAATGACGTGATCGGGAAAGGGCCGCTACCGTGGAGGGCAGGCGCCAGGATGCCGTCCATGGGAGGAACCATGACCGCCGAGCCCACCACCGAGCCGAAGTCGAGGTGGCGGATGCCCCCGCTGGACGGCTACACCGTGGACGACCTGTTCGACCTGCCCGACCTCCCGCCGCACACCCAGTTGATCGACGGGAGCCTGGTCCTTGTGAGCCCGCAGCGCTATTTCCACTTCCTCGTGATCGAACTGCTGATGAGGGGCTTGGGACGAACGCTGCCGTCGGAGTTGATGCTCCTGCGGGAGATGACTGTCGTGCTCGATGACCGGAATGCCCCGGAGCCGGACATCATGGTGGCTCGGGCCGATGCTCTCAAGGACCTGGATCAGAGCCGCTTCGAGGTTGCGGACGTTCTCCTCGCCATTGAGGTGGTTTCCCCGGAGTCGGAGTCCCGAGACCGCACGACGAAGCCGTTGAAGTACGCCAGGGCCGGAATCCCCCACTACTGGCGTGTCGAGCGGAACGGGAGCACGGACCAACCCGTCATCCACGTCTACGAACGCGACCAGCTCACCAAATCGTACGTACATATGGGCTTGCAGCGTGACCGGATCAAGGTTGCCGAGCCCTACGACATCGACATCGACCTCACTGTCACCAAGCCCTGAGAACACCCTCAGGGCGCTACCGTCGCCCCCGCCGCCGGAGCCGTCGCCACCCGCACCGTGCGGCAGGTGCCGGAGGCGCGCAGGGCCTCGGCCACCGTCTGAGCCGACCCCGGGTCACGGACAAGGAAGGCCGTCGTCGGGCCTGAGCCCGAGACCAGCGCCGCGAGCGCGCCCGCCCCGCGTCCCGCCGCCAGCGTGTCGGCCAGCTCGGGGAAGAGGGAGAGAGCGGCCGGCTGGAGGTCGTTGGAGACCGTCGCGGCGAGCGCGTCGGGGTCACCGGCCGCCAAAGCGTCGAGGAGGGCCTCGGAGGCGACCGGCTCCGGGATGTCCCGACCCTCGGCG
This sequence comes from Streptomyces sp. NPDC005811, assembly GCF_040630405.1. Classification (NCBI taxonomy): domain Bacteria; kingdom Bacillati; phylum Actinomycetota; class Actinomycetes; order Kitasatosporales; family Streptomycetaceae; genus Streptomyces; species Streptomyces sp. NPDC005811. The sequence continues at coordinate 19,409 of NZ_JBEXXK010000017.1, read as the reverse complement.
AGACGGTCGAACTCACGGAACACGGCCGGCGTCGACAGCCCCCGCTCGGCCATCGCGAACACCCAGTGGAAGGTGCCGCCCACCTCCAGCGGCGTCAGCTTCTCGCCGCGCCCGGTGCCGAGGGCCGCCCCGCCGACCAGGCTGAACGGGACGTCGCTGCCCAGCTCGGCGCAGATGTCGAGGAGTTCACCACGGGGCGCCCCGATGCCCCACAGCGTGTCGCAGGCGAGCAGCGCGCCCGCGCCGTCCGCGCTGCCGCCCGCCATGCCGCCGGCCACCGGGATGTCCTTGGCGATGTGGACGTGGACGCGGGCGTCACGGTCGTACCGCTCGGCGAGGGCGAGCGCCGCGCGGGCCGCGAGGTTCGTCCGGTCCAGGGGGACCTGGGCGGCGTCCGGGCCCTCGCAGGTGACGCGGAGTGCGTCGGCCGGGGTGACGGTGACCTCGTCGTACAGGCCGACCGCCAGGAACACGTTCGCCAGGTCGTGGAAGCCGTCCGCGCGCGCGGCACCGACCGCGAGCTGGACGTTGACCTTGGCGGGCACGCGGACGGTGACGCTCACGCTGTGTTCTCCTGCTTGTTCTCGGCGACCTTGTGGGCGGCCTCGTCGGCGACCTTGTTCTCGGCGATGCGGGCGAATTCCTCGACGGTCAGCGACTCGCCGCGCGCCTGCGGGGACACCCCGGCCGCGACCAGCGCCGCCTCGGCCGCCGCCGCCGAACCCGCCCAGCCGGCGAGCGCCGCGCGCAGGGTCTTGCGCCGCTGGGCGAAGGCCGCGTCGACGACGGCGAACACCTCGGCCCTGGACGCCTCGGTCCTGACCGGCTCGGTGCGGCGGACGAGCGAGACGAGCCCGCTGTCGACGTTCGGGGCCGGCCAGAAGACGTTGCGGCCGATGGCACCGGCCCGCTTGACCTCGGCGTACCAGTTGGCCTTGACCGACGGGACGCCGTACACCTTCGAGCCGGGCGCGGCGGCGAGGCGGTCGGCGACCTCGGACTGGACCATCACGAGGGTGCGGTCGATGCTCGGGAAGGTGGCGAGCATGTGCAGCAGGACGGGCACGGCCACGTTGTAGGGGAGGTTCGCGACCAGCGCGGTCGGGGCCGGGCCGGGCAGCTCGGTGACGTGCATCGCGTCGGAGTGCACCAGCGCGAACCGGTCGGCGCGCTCCGGCATGCGCGCCGTGATCGTCGCGGGGAGCGCGCCGGCCAGGACGTCGTCGATCTCGACGGCGGTGACCCGGTCGGCGACCTCCAGCAACGCGAGGGTGAGGGAGCCGAGCCCCGGGCCGACCTCGACGACCACGTCGTCGGGGCGGACCTGGGCGGTGCGGACGATACGGCGGACCGTGTTCGCGTCGATCACGAAGTTCTGGCCGCGTTGCTTGGTGGGACGCACACCGAGGACCGCCGCGAGTTCACGGACGTCGGCGGGACCGAGGAGGGCGTCGGGGGTGGGGCTGCTCACGGGACAAGGGTACGGGGGCCCGGCGGGCGGTCCCTCACCCGTGCAGCCGTGCCCCGCAGTGCGGCCAGGGGCTCGCGCCCCGGCGTACGTACAGCTTCTTGGCGCGGAGGGTCTGTTCCGCCGCCGGTGCGTCCTGGGGGCGCCCGCCGCCGCCGAGGGCGTGCCAGGTGCGGTCGTCGAACTGGTACAGCCCGCCGTACGTGCCCGACGGGTCGACCGCGTCGGGCCGGCCGCCGGACTCGCAGGCCGCGAGGCCCTGCCAGTTCAGCCCGTCGGCCCCCCGCGCCGACGTCGGCAGCGGTCTCGTGCCGACCCTGACCAGCTGGTCCCGGGGCGCGCGGACCACCTCGGTGCCGGTCCGGCGCGGTTTCTGGCGCACGCCGTTGACGGTGCGCAGGGCGTACGTGATGCGCCGCAGCCCGGGCTGTCCGGCCCGTTCGACGACCTCCGTGCCCCGGAAGAGGGCCGGGTCCTCGGTGCGCCGTACCGCGAACGGGATCGGCTCCTCGCGCACCTCCTTGCCCCCGGTGATCCGCAGCACGGTCACCGTCTGCCCGTCGCGCGGGAAGCTGCCGGCCGGCACGGAGGTGGTGTCCTCGCCGCGCAGGGTGATCCCGGCCTGCTCGACGGCCTCGCGCACGGTCGCCGCGTTGGTGCGGATCGTGCGGGCCCGGCCGTCGGCGAGGACCGTCACGGAGCGCTCGGTGCGCACGTCCAGCGCGAGCCCCTCCCGCCCGATGCGCCGGGTGCGCGCCAGCGAGAGGTACGCGCCGTCCGCGCGCACCCCGAACTGTTCGAGCGCCGCCTCCACCGTGCGCGCGGTCGTCCACACGTCGTGCCGGTGGCCGTCCAGGGTGAGCCGTACGGGCCGCCCGTACCGCACCTCGATCTCGTCGCCACTGGCGAGGGCCGTGTCCGGGGCCGGTGCCACGACGTCGTGCGCGCCGACCGGCACGCCCTCGTCGGCCAGCAGTTCCGTGACGTCGTCGGCGAAGGTGTGCAGGGTGCGCGCCTTGCCGTCGACGGTCAGCTCGACCGCCTTGTCCTCGGCGACGAACGCGGTGGTGCCCCCGGCCAGGAAGGCGACGACGAGGGCCTGCGGGAGCAGCCGGCGCAGGGCGGAGTCGGGGCGGTCGGCGGGCCGTGCCCGGCGCCGGCGCGCGGCCCGCCCGCCCTCCTCCGCGGGCACCGGCGCGCCCTGCTGCGGCAGGAACGGCCCCGGCAGCCGGAGGGTGTCCGGGGGCCGGGGCGTCTCGTAGGCGGGCCGGTAGGTGTCGTCGTACGGCGGCCGGTACGGGGCGTCCCCGGCCTCGGGGCCCGTGTGCACGCCGTGGGCGACGGTCTCCGCGTTGTGCAGGTCGACGTACGTGTCGCCGCCGCCGTAGGGCTCGTAGTACTGCTGCGAGTTGCTCACGCCGACACGCTCCAGGGGTCCTGGCGGTCCAGATCGGGCCCCCAGAACCTAGCGGAGAGGCGGTCACTCTCCAAAGCGGCGCAGCTACCCAGCGTTGTGTTCGGGTGACGTGTAACCGAACGCGCGTGCGGTGTTGGCGGCGAGTGCCGTCGCCAGGGTGTCCTCGTCGACGTCCCGTACGGCGGCCATGGCGCGCACCGTGACGGGGATCAGGTAGGGCGCGTTGGGCCGGCCGCGGTAGGGGGCGGGGGTGAGGAAGGGGGCGTCGGTCTCGACCAGGACCAGTTCCAGGGGGGCGACCGTGAGGGCGTCGCGCAGGTGCTGGGCGTTCTTGAAGGTGACGTTGCCGGCGAAGGACATGAAGTACCCGGCGCGGGCGCAGATCTCGGCCATGTCGGCGTCGCCGGAGTAGCAGTGGAAGACGGTCCGCTCGGGGGCGCCCTCCTCCTTCAGGATCCGCAGGACGTCGGCGTGGGCGTCGCGGTCGTGGATGACCAGGGCCTTGCCGTGCCGTTTGGCGATCTCGATGTGGGCGCGGAAGGAACGCTCCTGCGCCTCCTTGCCCCCGGGGCCGGTGCGGAAGTGGTCGAGTCCGGTCTCGCCGACGGCCTTGACGTGCTCCAGCGCGGCCAGGCGGTCGATCTCGGCGAGCGCCTCGTCGAGCGCCGCCTCGCCCCCCGGCTCGCGCGCGCCCTGCCGGGACCAGCCGTCGGGGTCGCCGTGCACGATGCGCGGGGCCTCGTTGGGGTGCAGGGCGACGGCCGCGTGGACGTTCTCGTACGCCGCCGCCGTCTCGGCCGCCCAGCGGGAGCCCTTGATGTCGCAGCCGACCTGGACGACCGTGGTGACCCCGACCGACGCGGCCTTCGCGAGGCCCTCCGCCACCGTGCCGGACTGCATGTCGAGGTGGGTGTGGGAGTCGGCGACCGGCACCCGAAGGGGCTCCGGCAGCGGCGGCGCCGCGTTCTTGTCGCTGGAGGAAGGCATGCCCCGATCCTACGGAAGGGGCACGCCCCGGCCCGGCCCGCGGTCCGCCACCGCAGGCCGGGCCGGGCGGGCCCGCGCTCGGCTCGCCCTCGCTCAGCCCGCCTTGCGGAAGGGGTGCAGGAGGTCGGACAGATGCCAGTGGTGGGGTTCCCTGGTCTGCGCCGGCACCTCGGGCACCTCCACCGGTCCCGCCGGGGGCACCGGGCGGGAGCGGCGGGCCGCGCCCTGCACCGACGACACCTGTCCGGCCCGCATGATGCGCACCACGTGCCCGTCGCAGTTCTGGCACGCGGGCCGGCTCAGCGGGGACGGCACGACCCGCCCGTCCGCCACGTACTGCACGAACTCGTGCCCGCCGCCGTCGATGTGGTGCTCTATCGCGTACGACTGCTCCCAGCCGTGCCCGCAGCGCATGCAGGCGAACGAATACGACTCGTTGACCACGCCGGTCGCCCCGTTGCGAAGGCCGGTCTGCCCTGTGATCTCACTCATGGCCAGCTCCTGTTGTCCGCTGGAGGGACGTGTCACGTCCCGTCATCCAGTGGATGCCTCGCACGGGCCGAAAGGCACCAGATCTGTGCAGTGTTGAAGCCGATTTGGGCGTCCCTTGCCACAAGCCCCGGCCGCCTTTGCCCGCACATGGGGCGCATGCTCATCCGACATGCGCCCTGCTCAGAGGGGGTGTGAGCGCGTTCACACCAGCGATCCGCGGCAGGTCACACCCCGTTCCCCTGGCGTCACAGCCACCGCTCGCCGGGTGCCGGGGCCCGCCCGTCACCCGCTGTCACAGACCCCCGGCGTTCTTCGCCGCCACCACCGCGTCGAACACCTCGCGCTTGGGCAGTCCCGCCTCCGCCGCGACCGCCGCGATGGCCTCCTTGCGGCGCTCCCCCGCCTCCTCGCGCACCCGCACCCGCCGCACCAGCTCCGCCGCGTCGAGCTCCTCGGGCCCGCGCTCGGGCGCGCCGGAGACCACGACGGTGATCTCCCCGCGCACCCCCTCGGCCGCCCACTCCGCCAGCTCGGCCAGCGGACCGCGCCTGACCTCCTCGTACGTCTTGGTCAGCTCACGGCAGACCGCGGCCCGCCGGTCCGCGCCGAACACCTCGGCCATCGCGGCGAGGGTGTCGTCGAGGCGGTGCGGGGCCTCGAAGTAGACGAGCGTGCGCCGCTCCTCGGCGACCTCCCGCAGCCGCGACAGCCGCTCCCCCGCCTTCCTCGGCAGGAACCCCTCGAAGCAGAACCGGTCGACGGGCAGCCCGGACAGGGCGAGCGCGGTCAGGACGGCGGACGGGCCGGGCACGGCGGTGACCCGGATGTCCCGCTCGACGGCCGCGGCGACCAGCCGGTAGCCCGGGTCGGAGACCGACGGCATGCCCGCGTCGGTGACGAGCAGCACGCGCGCGCCGCCCAGCAGGTCCTCGACCAGCTCGGGCGTACGGGCCGACTCGTTGCCCTCGAAGTACGACACGATCCGCCCCTTGGGCGTCACCCCGAGGGCCTGGGTCAGCCGGCGCAGCCTGCGGGTGTCCTCGGCGGCGACGACATCGGCGCCGGCCAGCTCCTCGGCGAGCCGCGGCGGGGCGTCGGAGACGTCGCCGATGGGCGTGCCGGCGAGGACGAGGGTTCCGGGCGCGAGAGCGGGCGTGTCTGTCACGTTCCCCATCCTCGCAGGCGCCGTGTGCCCGGGGTGACGCCCGGCATGACCGGCCGACTGGACCCATGCACGGGACTCACACAGCCCTGTTCCCTACGATGGCGCGGTGACCAGTACCGCGTCCTCCATGGACTCCACGGGCTCCACTGACCACCGGCCCGCAGCGACCGCGCACGACGACCCGCACGACCGGCGTCCGTCGTCGTGGCGGGAACGGCTGCGCCGTTTCGGGTACGCGGCCGAGCCCGCGGCCGATGTCCGGGCGCGGCTGGTGCCGCCGTACACACGGCCCAGTCCCCGGCTGTGGCAGACGCTGGGGCTGCCGCCGGTGTGGGCGGACCGGATCGCGCGCTGGTCGGGCTGGGGCGGTCCGCTGCTGGTCACGCTGGTGGCGGGCGTCATGCGGTTCTGGAACCTGGGCAACCCGAAGAAGGTGATATTCGACGAGACGTACTACGCCAAGGACGCGTGGGCGCTCGTCCACCGCGGGTTCGAGGTCAACTGGGACAAGAACGCCAACGACCTCATCCTCTCCACCGGCGGCCATGTCGCCGTCCCCACCGACGCGGCGTACGTCGTGCATCCGCCGGTCGGCAAGTACGTCATCGGGCTGGGCGAGCTGCTCTTCGGGTTCGATCCGTTCGGCTGGCGCTTCATGACGGCGCTGCTGGGCACGCTGTCCGTGCTGCTGCTGTGCCGGATCGGCCGCCGTATCTTCCGCTCCACGTTCCTCGGCTGCCTGGCGGGCGCGCTGATGGCGTTCGACGGGCTGGCCTTCGTGATGAGCCGCACCTCGCTGCTCGACGGGGTGCTGATGTTCTTCGTGCTGGCGGCGTTCGGGTGTCTGGTGATCGACCGCGACCGGGCCCGCGCCAGGCTCGCCGCGGCCCTGCCGCCGGACGTGGACGGCCGGGTGCGCCCCGACGCGCACATCGCCGAGACCGCGCGCCTCGGGCTGCGCCCCTGGCGCTGGGCGGCGGGTCTGATGTTCGGCCTGGCCATCGGCACCAAGTGGAACGCGCTGTACATCATGGCCGCGTTCCTCCTGATGACCCTGCTCTGGGACGTGGGCTCACGCCGGGTGGCGGGCGCCCGCCACCCCTACCGGGCGGTCCTGCGGCACGACACGGGCCTGACCTTCCTCGCGACGATCCCGGTCGCCCTGGTCACCTACCTGGTCTCGTGGACGGGCTGGATCCTCTCCCCGAGCGACGGTTCGGGCGGCTACTACCGCAACTGGGCGGCCACCGACGGCAAGGGCGGCAGCTGGACCTGGCTGTTCCCGGACTGGCTGCGCAGCCTGTGGCACTACGAGCACGAGGTGTACGAGTTCCACACCCACCTCACCTCGCCGCACAACTACCAGTCGAACCCGTGGAGCTGGCTGGTCCTCGGCCGCCCGGTCTCCTACTTCTACGAGTCCCCCTCCCCCGGCACGGACGGCTGCCCCACCGACGCGGGCGAGAAGTGCGCCCGCGAGGTCCTCGCGATCGGCACCCCGCTGCTGTGGTGGGCCGCCTGCTTCGCGCTGCTGTACGTCCTGTGGCGCTGGCTGTTCCGCCGCGACTGGCGCGCGGGCGCGATCGCCTGCGGCATCGCGGCCGGCTACCTCCCCTGGTTCATGTACCAGGAGCGCACGATCTTCCTCTTCTACGCCGTCGTCTTCCTCCCCTTCCTGTGCCTCGCGGTGGCGATGATGCTCGGCGCGATCATCGGCCCCCCGGGCTCCTCGGACACCCGCCGCGTGGCGGGCGCGACCGGCGCGGGCGTCCTGGTCCTCCTGATCGCCTGGAACTTCATCTACTTCTGGCCCCTGTTCACCGGGCAGGCGATCCCGATCGACCAGTGGCGGTCGCGGATGTGGATCGACACCTGGGTCTAGCCGCACGGTCGGCGGATCTGCGCGAGGGGGGTCGTCGGGAATAGCCTGGAGGGGAGCGGCGCCGGGGCCGAGTGGACCCTCCCGATGCACCCCCTTGACCCCAGGGGGCCGCAGGACAGGGAGGAAGTGTCATGCCCTGGAATCTGAACGGCACGTACCTGGAGAGCTGCAACTGTGACGTGGTGTGCCCCTGCACCACCTCGGGCCTCACCGCGCCGGCCGACCACGAGCGCTGCCAGGTGACCTTCGCGTTCCACGTGGACAGCGGGAGCGTGGACGACGTCGACGTCTCCGGCCGCAATGTGGCCGTCTTCGTCGACGGGCCGCGGGTGATGGCCGAGGGCGGCTGGCAGGTGGCGCTGTACGTCGACGCCTCGGCCGACGACGGTCAGGCGGAGGCGCTGGGCAGGGTCTTCTCCGGCCAGGCCGGCGGGCCGATGGCGGGGCTCACTCCGCTCATCGGCGAGGTCCTCGGCGTGCAGCGCGTCCCCATCGACTACCGCGACGACGGCCGCCGCCATGCCGCGCGGGTGGGCGACGCCATCGACATCGAGATCGAGGACCAGGTCGCCCCGCAGTTCGGCGAGGACGGTCCGGTGATGCGCCTGACGGGCCTGTTCCACCCGGTGAACAGCACGCTGACGGTCGCCCGGTCCACCCGGGCCACCGGCGACGGCGTGTACGGCCGGTCCTGGGACTTCACGGGCGGCAACGGACACGCGGCGCCCTTCACATGGTCCGGCTGACCGGTGGGCCGGGCGGGCCGGCCGCCGTCCGCCTCCGGGCGGCCCCGGCCGGGCTGCTGCTGGTCGTGGCGGCCGCCGCCTGGGTCTGGCTGGTGACGCGCTGGGGCGGCATGCCGGCGATGCCCGGCACCATGGGCCTGGGCGTGGCCGCCTTCCTGGCCGCGTGGACGCTGATGATGACGGCGATGATGCTGCCCGCCACGACCCCCGTCGCCGCCCTGTACGCCCGCACCATCACCGCGCACCGGGCCTCGCGCATGGTCGTCTTCACGGTCGGCTACCTGCTCGTCTGGGCCGTGGCCGGGCTGCCGGCGTACGCGCTGGCCGTCGGCCTCGGCCGGGCGGCGCACCTTCCCTCCGCGGCGGGGACGGCGGTGGCCGCGGCCGTGTTCGCGATCGGCGGCGTCTACCAGCTCACGCCGCTGAAGGACCGCTGTCTGGCGCGGTGCCGTTCGCCGATCGGCCTGATGCTGCGCTACACCTCGTACCCGGGGGCCTCGCGCGATCTGCGGGCCGGAGCCCACCACGGGGCCTTCTGCCTGGGCTGCTGCTGGTCGCTGATGCTGCTGCTGGCGGCGTTCGGCGTGATGAACCTGTGGGCCATGGTGGCCCTGGCCGCCGTGATCACCGCCGAGAAACTCGCCCCGGCCGGCCACCTGGTGGCCCGCACCGTGGGCATCGCCTCGCTCGCCCTGGCCGTCGCGGTCTTCTGGTTCCCGGCCCTGGCTCCGGGCCTGACCGGCGGCGACATGACCGGGATGTGAGGACGTACCGCAGGTCGCTCTCATCGCTAGACAACGTTCACGTACATGATTGAGCACCGCGGGCTAACGATTCCGGAAACTGTCGTCCCCCATGCCTCCCTTTCCGCTTACTGTGAGCCTGGACAGGGATTTCTGAACGTGTTCAGAAACGCCGTGCAGGTGTCAACGGGGAGGGTACGCACATGCGCAAGGGGGCGAAGGCAGCCATAGTCGGCTCGGTGTTCGTCGTGATGGTGGGCGGCGCCGGGTACGGGGCCTTCAACATCGTGAACGCGGTGAGCGGGGGCGGCGCGGGCGGCGGGCCCGCGCCCGTGAAGACCGGGCCGCCGAGCAGCGGCGAGGTGAAGGACACCAGCACGAAGTTCTTCGCCGCGTGGGAGAAGGGCGAGGCCGCGGCCGCGGCCTCGCTCACCAACAACGCCGAGAAGGCCGAGCCGCTGCTGACCGCTTACGGCGCGACCGCCCACATCGCCGGTGTGAAGATCACTCCGGGTGCCGCCACCGGGGACACCGTGCCGTTCAGCGTCAAGGCGACCGTGTCCTACGAGGGCGAGTCCAAGCCGCTCGCCTACAAGAGCGAGCTGACCGTGGTGCGCGGGGTCACCACCGGGAAGGCGCTGGTGGACTGGCAGCCCGCGGTCGTCCACCCCGAGCTGAAGAACATGGACGACACCCTGGTCACCGGCGACGCCTCCGCCCCGCCGATCGAGGCCGTCGACCGCTCCGGCAAGGTGCTCACCAAGGAGAAGTACCCCTCGCTCGGCCCGATCCTCGACGAGCTGCGCGCCAAGTACGGCGACAGGGCGGGCGGCACCCCGGGAGTCGAGCTGGCGATCCGGCACGCCGCCCCGGACACCGCCGACACCCCGCTGCTGACCCTGGCGGAGGGCAAGGCGGGCAAGCTGCCCACCACCCTCAGCGCGCGCGTGCAGGCGGCGGCCGAGAAAGCGGTCACGAAGTACGCCGAGTCCTCGGTGGTGGCCGTCAAGGCGAGCACCGGCGAGGTGCTGGCGGTCGCCAACAACCGCACCGACGGCTGGAACGCCGCGTTCCTCGGCCAGGTCGCCCCCGGCTCCACCTGGAAGATCGTCAGCTCCGCCACCCTCATCGACAACGGGATCACCACGGCGAACGGGCCCGCGCCCTGCCCCGCCGAGGCCGTGTGGCAGAGCCAGACCTTCCACAACATCAAGAACATGCCCCCGAACGAGAACGCCACCCTCTCCGAGAGCTTCGCCCGCTCCTGCAACACGGCGTTCGTGAAGTTCGCCGACGAGGTGAAGGTCGAATCCCTCACCGACGAGGCGAAGAACCGCTTCGGGATCGGCCTCGACTGGAAGACCGGCATCCCGTCCTTCGACGGCTCGGTCCCCGCCTCCGGCGGCCCGGACACCGCGGCCAACCTGATCGGGCAGGGCCAGGTCCAGGTGAACCCGCTGAACCTGGCCTCGGTGACGGCGACCGCGATGACGGGCTCCTTCCGGCAGCCGGTGATCGTGCCGCAGAGCCTCGACGATCGCGAACTGGCACGCGCGCGTGGGCTGTCGGCCGGCACCGTCGCGCAACTGCGCGCCATGATGAACCGCACCGCGGCCAGCGGCACCGCCGCCGCCGTGATGTCCGGCCTCGGCCCGGACTACGGCGCGAAAACCGGCTCCGCGGAGGTCGACGGCCAGGCCAAGTCCGACAGCTGGTTCACCGGCTACCGCGGCGATGTGGCCGCCGCGGCCCTGGTCCAGGACGGCGGGCACGGCGTGGACGCGTCCGGCCCGATCGTCGCGCAGGTGCTGCGCGCCGGGTGACGTCCGGCCGAACCCGCTGACGCAAGTCTGTAACAGCTGGGTGGTTGACGTCACACATGACGTCACCTCCACAGCGCGGGACTCTAGGGTGGTTGCCGTCGTTGGGGTGAGTGAGGGCAACGAGGGCACCGGGGCAAGGGGAGCCCCCTGGGGATCCAGGAGGATCACAGGCTGTGGGCAAGAGAAGGCGCGTCGACGAGCGGCGCAGCAAGCGACGGCCCGCCGTCGTCGGCGGCATGGTCGCCGTCGTCGTCGGCGGGGCCGGGATCGGCGTCTACGCGCTCTACGGCGGCGCGGCGGCCGAGGCCGGTACGGCGGCCAGGCTGAAGCCGGTCGTCAAGACCGGGCCGCTGTCCCAGACCGAGGTGACCACCGCGGCCCGCACGTTCCTGACGGCCTGGCAGCAGGGCTCGGTCGCGAAGGCGGCGGCCGCCACCGACGACTCCACGGCCGCCACCGCCCTGCTCACCGGCTACACCGAGGACGCCCACATCTCGGACGTCACCCTCACCGCCGGCAAGCGCACGGGCGACAAGGTCGCCTTCTCCGTGAAGGGCACGGTGACCTACAAGAAGGTCACGAAGCCGCTCTCGTACGGCAGTGCGCTGACCGTCGTACGCCGCGCGAAGGACGGCCGGGCGACCGTCGCCTGGCACGCGTCCGTCGTCCACCCCGACCTCTCCGACGGGGACACCCTGGTGACCGGCGCGGCGGGCGACCCCCCGGTCACGGCGCTCGACCGGGACGGCGGCGAGATCACGGCGGCGACGTACCCGTCCCTGGGCACGGTGCTGGACGGTCTGCGCGAGAAGTACGGCAAGAAGGCGGGCGGCACGGCGGGCGTCGAGCTGCGGGTGGTGCGCGGCAAGGCGTCGAAGGCGAAGAAGGCCTCCGACAAGACGCTCCTGGAGCTGAGCAAGGGCACCCCGGGCACGGTGAGGACGACCCTGAGCCCGACCCTCCAGGCCGCCGCCGAGCAGCAGGTCGCGAAGACCGCGCGCGCGTCGGTCGTCGTCCTGCGCCCCTCCACCGGCGAGATCCTCGCGGTGGCGAACAGCAGCCATGGCTTCAACACCGCGTTCAACGGCTCCCTCGCGCCCGGCTCCACCTGGAAGGTCGCCGTGTCGTCGCTGCTCATCGAGAAGGGGCTGGCGTCGGCGGACAAGGTGCACCCGTGCCCGAAGACGTTCACCTACGGCGGCTGGAAGTTCCACAACGACGACGACTTCCAGATCAAGGGCGGCACCTTCAAGGCGAGCTTCGCCCGCTCCTGCAACACGGCCTTCATCAGCCAGGCGGGTGAGCTGGACAACGACAGCATGACCAAGCAGGCGCAGCAGGTGTTCGGTCTGTCGATGAACAACTGGGCCATCGGCGTCCCGTCGTTCGACGGCTCGGTGCCGGTGCAGTCGGCGGCCCAGATGGCGGCGTCCCTGATCGGCCAGGGCGGGGTGCGGATGAACCCGCTGAACATGGCGTCGGTCTCGGCGACGGTGAAGTCGGGCACCTTCCACCAGCCGTACCTGGTCTCGCCGACGGTCGACCACCGCACCCTCGCCACGGCGTCCCGCACGCTGTCCGCGTCCACCCTGTCGCAGCTGCGCGAGCTGATGAAGTACACGGCGGACTACGGCACCGCCGCCGAGGCGATGTCGGGTCTCGGTGGCGACGACGGCGCGAAGACCGGCTCGGCGGAGGTCGACGGCCAGTCCAAGCCGAACGGCTGGTTCACGGCCTACAAGGGCGACCTGGCGGCCGCGGGAGTGGTCCAGGCCGGCGGCCACGGCGGAGACACGGCGGGCCCGATCGTGGCGGCCCTGCTGAAGCTGGGCGGCTGAGCGCGTGAGGCCGGGCGGCTGAGCGCGCCCGTCACCTCACCACCGGCTCCGCCGTATAGGTCCGCCGCAGAAACCGCAGCAGAGCCTGGGAGTCGAACTGCACCACCGAGACACCCTGCGAGGAGTGGAACTCGACGACCGCCTGCACCCGCCCCAGCGGCCACACCCGCACCTCCCCCGTCCCGGCCGGCGCGCGCAGTCCCTGCTCCAGCAGGGTCCGCTCGAACGTCCACTCGTGCCGGTCGGGCAGCCCCACCCGCACGGACCGCGGGTCGTCCTCGGGGTCGTAGCGCAGGACGACGGGAACGGCGTCGCGTTCCTCCTCGACCAGGTCGGCGTCCGTGACGATGTGGGCTCGCGCGTACTGCTCGACTACGGACATCGTCGGCCCTCTCACGCTGCGTGACGCAAGGGGAAGCTGTGCGTCAGCTCCCCCTCCAATGTCGCACATTTTCCGGAATGCGCTCCTCCGAGCAGGCGTATCTCATATGTGCGATACGCCGTACAGCGCGCTCTGATTCACGAGCGCCTCGCTCTTGCGAACCGTTCGCATTAAGCCTCTATCATCGACGGGTGCACGTACCCGACGGATTCATCAACGCCCCGACCTCCGCCGTGACCGGAGTCGTCGCCGCGGGCGCCATCGCCGTGAGCCTGCGCGGCGCGCGCCGTGAGCTCGACGAGCGGACGGCCCCGCTGGCCGGCCTGGTCGCGGCGTTCATCTTCGCCGTGCAGATGCTGAACTTCCCCGTCGCCGCGGGCACCAGCGGCCATCTGCTGGGCGGTGCGCTGGCCGCGATCCTCGTGGGCCCCTACACCGGGGTCCTCTGTGTGTCCGTGGTGCTGCTGATGCAGGGCATCCTCTTCGCCGACGGCGGGCTGACCGCGCTCGGCGTGAACATCACCGACATGGCGATCGTGACGACGGTCGTGGCGTACGCCGTCTTCCGCGGCCTGGTGAAGGTGCTGCCGCGCACCCGCCGCTCGGTCACGGTCGCCTCCTTCGCCGCCGCCCTGCTGTCCGTCCCCGCCGCCGCCGGGGTCTTCACGTTCCTGTACTGGATCGGCGGCACCACCGACGTGGCGATCGGCAAGGTCGCCACCGCGATGGTCGGCGTGCATGTGCTGATCGGCGTCGGCGAGGCCATCATCACCGCGCTGACGGTCGGCGCCGTGATCGCCGTACGACCGGACCTCGTGTACGGCGCGCGCGGGCTGCACCAGAGGCTCAAGCTGCGCGTGCACGGCGAACTGGTCGACGCCCCCGACGCGCACCCGGCGCCCGTCGCGGCGCGCACCTCGCGGCGCACGCTGTGGGTGACCGGTCTCGTCACCTCCCTGGTCCTCGCGGGCTTCGTCAGCTTCTACGCCTCCGCGAACCCCGACGGCCTGGAGAAGGTCGCCGCCGACCACGGCATCGACCGCAAGACCGAGGACCACGCGAGCGCGGACTCCCCGCTCGCCGACTACGGCGTCAAGGACGTCACCGACGCCCGCCTGTCCGGCGGTCTCGCCGGCGTGATCGGCGTGGGCGTGACCGTCGTCGCGGGCAGCGCGGTGTTCTGGGCGGTGCGCCGGCGCCGTACCCCGGACGCCGCCCCCACCGCCGTAGAGAGCGCCTGACGGCATGGGAGCGGGACACGCGCACCGGCTCTACCGGCACGGGCACTCGCCCGTGCACGGACTGCCTCCGCACACCAAGCTCGCCGCCGTCTTCGCGTTCGTGGTCGTCGTCGTGTCGACGCCCCGTGAGGCGATGTGGGCGTTCGGCCTGTACGCCGTGCTGCTCGCGTCCGTCGCCCGGCACGCGCGCGTGCCCGCCCGCTTCCTGCTCAAACGTCTGCTGATCGAGGTGCCGTTCGTCGCGTTCGCGGTGCTGATGCCGTTCGTGGCGGAGGGCGAGCGGGTGGACGTCCTCGGGCTGTCCCTCAGCGTGAACGGCCTGTGGGGCGCCTGGAACGTCCTCGCCAAGGGCACCCTGGGTGTCGCCGCCTCCGTGCTCCTGGCGGCCACCACGGAGCTGCGGGAGCTGCTCCTGGGCCTCCAGCGCCTGAAGCTGCCCCCGCTGCTGGTGCAGATCGCGTCCTTCATGATCCGTTACGGCGATGTCATCACCGACGAGATGCGCCGGATGCGGATCGCGCGCGAGTCGCGCGGCTTCGAGGCGAGGGGCGTACGGCACTGGGGCGTGCTCGCCAAGTCGGCGGGCGCGCTGTTCATCCGCTCCTACGAACGCGGCGAGCGGGTGCACCTGGCGATGGTCAGCCGGGGGTACGCCGGTTCGATGCCCGTGATCGACGAGGTGACCGCGTCCCGGGCGCAGTGGTCGTACGCCTTCGCCCTGCCGGTCGCCGCCCTGGTCGTCTGCGTGTTGGGATGGACGCTGTGACTGCTACCGCTTCCCTGGAGGTCTCCGGCCTCGCCTTCGCCTACCCCGACGGCCATCAGGCGCTGTTCGGCGTGGATTTCAGCGTCGCGCGCGGGGAGCGCGTCGCGCTGCTCGGGCCGAACGGCGCCGGCAAGACGACCCTCGTGCTGCACCTCAACGGCATCCTGACCGGCGGGGCGGGCACCGTGACGGTCGCCGGACTGCCCGTCGGCAAGCGGCACATGGCGGAGATCCGCCGCAAGGTCGGCCTGGTCTTCCAGGACCCGGACGACCAGCTGTTCATGCCGACGGTCCGCGAGGACGTGGCGTTCGGCCCGGCCGCGGCCGGGCTGAAGGGCGCGGAGCTGGAGGAGCGCGTGGACCGCGCGCTCGCCCAGGTCGGCATGGCGGAGTTCAAGGACCGCCCGCCGCACCACCTGTCGTTCGGCCAGCGCCGCCGGGTCGCCGTCGCGACCGTCCTCGCGATGGAGCCGGAGATCCTCGTCCTGGACGAGCCGTCCTCCAACCTCGACCCCGCCTCGCGCCGTGAGCTCGCCGACATCCTGCGCTCGCTCGACGTGACCGTGCTGATGGTCACGCACGACCTGCCGTACGCCCTGGAGCTGTGCCCGCGGGCGCTGGTCCTGAGCGAGGGCGTGATCGCCGCGGACGGCCGCACGGGCGAACTCCTCGCCGACGAGGCCCTGATGAACGCGCATCGACTGGAGCTGCCCTTCGGGTTCGACCCGCGCTCCGTCACAATGGGTGCGTGACGAATGGGCGCGTGACCGACGAGAACCGGACGGCCGAGCGTACGCCGCTGCTCGACGAGCAGTTGTGCTTCGCGCTGTACGCGGCCCAGCGCGCGGTGACCTCCGCCTACCGGCCCGTCCTGGACGAGCTGGGGCTCACCTACCCGCAGTACCTGGTGCTGCTGGCGCTGTGGGAGCGCGGCGAGACCACCGTCAAGGAACTGGCGGCGGCCCTGCGGCTCGACTACGGCACGATGTCGCCGCTGCTCAAGCGCCTGGAGGCGGCGGGCCTGGTCCGCCGTGAGCGCTCCGAGCGCGACGAGCGCACGGTCCTCGTCGCCTGCACGGGCCGCGGCGAGGAGCTGAAGGGCCGCGCGGCCCGCGTCCCCGGCACCCTGATGAACGCGACCGGCCTGGAGCCGGCCGAGGTCGCCCGCCTCCGCGAGGAACTCTGGGGCCTGGCGGAACGCGCCCACGGCGCGACGGGCCGCGCGAGCTGAGGTTACCGGCGGTTACCACCCCCTGCTCGAACCACCCCGACCTACCGGCCGGTACCTTGTGCACGATGTAATTGGGGAATGTTTCAGGGGGAGGGTCCCGCTGTGAGCGAAGGTGACGCCGTCGACACCGTCGACACCCGTCCGACGAAGATCATGTACGTCGCCGAGGCGACCGCGCACGGAGGGCGCGACGGGTATGTGACCAGCCAGGACGGCCATATCGAGCTGAAGGTGGCGATGCCGCCGGAGCTGGGCGGCGACGGCAACGGCACCAACCCGGAACAGCTCTTCGCGGCCGGCTACAGCTCCTGCTTCCACAACGCGCTGATCCTCGTCGGCAACCGCGCGGGCTTCGACCTGACCGGCTCCACGGTCGCCGCGAAGGTCGGCATCGGGCCCAACAAGACCAAGGGCTACGGCCTCGCGGTCGCCCTCAGCGTCTCGCTGCCCGTCCTCGACCAGGGCCTCGCCGAGAAACTGGTCGACGCGGCCCACCAGGTCTGCCCGTACTCCAACGCCACCCGCGGCAACATCGATGTAACGATCATTCTCGGCTAGCGGGACGCAGGAATCGCAGGCCCGCCGCACCTGTTGACCGCAAGGTCGAAGGTGTATCGGGCGGGTCGCGCGAGCCGGTCGAGCAGGCGAGAGGGATGTGCGGGCGTGGACGTGAACGGTGCGGTGGCCGAGGGATTCGAGCCGGTCCGGGAGGCGTTCGCACGGAACTTCGGCACGCTCGGGGAGCGGGGCGCCGCCGTGGCCGTCTACCGGGACGGGCACAAGGTCGTCGACCTGTGGGGCGGCACCCGGGACGTCGACGGCACGGCTCCCTGGGAGCACGGCACCGCGCAGATCGTGCGCTCCGCGACCAAGGGCGTCGCCGCCGCCGCACTCCTCCTGCTGCACCAGCGCGGACAGCTGGACCTGGACGCGCCCGTGGGGACGTACTGGCCGCAGTACAAGGCGGCCGGCAAGGAGCACACACGCGTGCGCGACCTGCTCGCGCACCGCGCGGGCGTGCCCGTCCTCGACCGGCCGCTGACGCCCGCCGAGGCCGCCGACCCCGAGCTGGGCGCGGCGGCCGTCGCCGCGCAGGCGCCCGTCTGGGAGCCGGGGAGCGACCACGGCTACCACGCGCAGACGTACAGCTGGCTGACCGGCGAGCTGGTGCGGCGGGTCACCGGGCGGCCGATCGGTGCGTGGATCGCCGACGAGATCGCCGGACCGCTCGGGGCCGACCTGTGGCTGGGGCTGCCGCCGTCGCTCCACGCGCGCGTGGGGCGCGTCGGGCAGATCGACGCGCCCGTGCCGACGGGCGGCCTGCGCACCCGGCCCAAGCGGTCCGTCGCCGACGCCTACGCCGACCCCGCCTCGCTCACCCGCCGCGCCTTCGCCGCGATCACCCCGCTGCCCGACGAGAACGACCCCGCCTACCGCGAGGCCGCCCTGCCCGCCTCCAACGGCATCGCCACCGCCGACGGCCTGGCCCGCTTCTACGCCTCACTCATCGGCGAAGTCGACGGCGGCGTGCGGCTCTTCGCCCCCGGGACGGCCGCCCTGGCCCGCACCGAGCGGTCCGCGGGACCGGACCGGGTGCTGGTGGTCACCACCCGGTTCGGCCTCGGCTACATGCTGCACGGCGGGGCGTCCCCGCTGCTCTCCCCCACCTCCTTCGGCCACCCCGGCCGCGGCGGCGCGCTGGGCCTCGCGGACCCCGACACGGGCATCGCCTTCGGCTATGTCACCAACGGCTTCCGCACGAGCGTGACGGCCGACCCGAGGGCACAGGCCCTGCTGCGGGCGGTCCGGACGGCGGCCGCCACGGCCTGACGGGCCTCAGATGTTGATCGAGTGGGACGTCCGCCCCGACGCGTCGTCGATCTCCCCGTGCGCCTTCGTCAGCAGCTGCATCGCGAGTTCGTTGAGGGCGCGGGCGCCCGCTATCTCCTCGCCGACCCGGGGCTGGTTGCTGTCGATCTGATGGCGGCTGGCGTGCCCGCGGGACCGTACCTCGGTCCCGTCCGGCAGCCGGACCAGCGCGGCGGCGCTCGTGTGCTGATCGTCCTCCTTGAACTCCAGCTCGACGTGCCATCCCACAGCGGTGTGCATCATGTCGGTCACCTCCGGAAGTCCTGCTTCCAGGGTGCTCCTCCGGACGGACGCCCGCACCCACGCGGGTTCAGCCCGGCAGGACCGGCCCCTCGGGCACGTCGATGCCGAACTCCTCCGCGCAGATCCGCCTCACCTCGGCCTCCCCGGACAGCTCCCGCTCGACGACCCGGCCGTCGCCGCCGGTGCGCACGAACCGGACGCCGTCCAGGAGGAGGTGGCCGCCGTCCGGGATGAGACGCAGGACGCGCGGTCGCCGACGGAACGGGGAGCGCGGATGGGCGGCGATGTACCAGTTGGTCACCTCGAAGTCCGGCCGTGCGAACGGCGCGAGGGTGAAGACGTACTGCGCCTGCCAGGCGTCCTCCGTACGGAACTCCAGCGTCCACGGCTCCAGCGGCCCGTCGGAGGGCAACCGGACGAGCCGGTGACGGCGTCCGGCGCCGGAGTGCTCGCCCGCGGCCAGCGGGAGCGGCTCCAGCGGCGCGCCGGGGGCACCGAAGCCGACGTCGGCCAGACGCGGCTGCGGGTCGCCGGGCACCTCGACGAGCAGCGCCATGTGGGTCATCGGCCGGTCCTCGGCCCGCGCCGCGCCCAGCACCACCCGCGCGGCGAGCCGGGTCACCCGGAACCCGAGGGCCGTCAGCACCTCCGCGAACAGCGTGTTCTGCTCGTAGCAGTAGCCGCCGCGCCGGCCGCGCACCAGTTTGGCCATCAGATCGGCGGGGGCCAGGGACGGGACGACACCGCGTACGGGGTCCAGGTTCTCGAAGGGGAACGCGCGCACGTGCGCGTGGTGCAACGCGCGCAGGGTGCCCGCGTCGGCGCCGCGGCCACCGAGGTGGCCGATGCGCTCGCAGTAGGCGTCGAGGTCCGCACGGCTCAGGGAAGAAGTCTCCATGGCGGTCAACCGGCGTGCAGCATCAGGCCGATACCCACGACGAGCAGGCACGCGGCGGCGATGCGCGGGGCGCCGAACGTCTCCTTGAAGAACAGGGCGCCGATGGCGGCGCCGACGATGATGGACGACTCGCGCAGCGCGGCGACGGGGGCCAGTGCGGCGCGGGTCTGGGCCCACAGGACGAGGGCGTAGGCGGCGACGGACAGGGCCGAGCCGAG